>NZ_JBFUHG010000015.1:0-70328 GCF_056402515.1 Cellulomonas sp. P4_A2 | reverse complement strand
CACGCGGCGCTCGGCGGAGATGCTGGTCGTGCGAGCGTCGTTGGCGTGCACGCATCCGGTGGTCCTGGACGCCTGGGCTGCGGGCCGGGTGGATGCGCGCAAGGTCGACGTCCTGATGGGCGAGGTGATGGTCGCGGACCCGTCGGGTCGTGACGCGGTCCTGACCGTCGGGTTGGCGGCGGCGGAGCGGATGACGGGTCCGCAGCTGGTCCGGYATGTGCGCRCCGCGGTGATCGCCACCGATCCCGACGCCGCCGCGCAGGAACGCCTGGTCGCGGCGCGGGAGGACCGGGCGGTGTCGTTGACGGCRTCGGTGGACGGGATGGCGTGGCTGTCCGCGTACCTGCCCGCACCCGAGGCRGTCATGGCCTTCACCGTSCTGGACGCCCTRGCCGGSACCACCCGCATCGACGGGGAYGACCGCAGCGTGGACCAGCGCCGCGCSGACGCRTTCGCYGACGTGTTCACCTCGATCGTGGACCGGCAGGCGACCCCGGACGGGACCCCGCTACCGCGCCGCCACGGCCACCCCATCACCATCGGCGTCACCATCGCCGCAACGACTCTGGCCGGGCTCGACGACCAGCCCGGGTTCCTGGGCTCCTACGGTCCGATCCCCGCGGCGATGGCTCGTGAGCTGGCCCAGGACGGGACCTGGCGGCGCCTGCTGACCGACCCCACCGGGCTGGTCATCGACACCGGCACGGTCGGCTACCGGCCCGGTGCGGACCTGACCCGGACCGTGATCGCCCGGGACGTGACCTGCACGTTCCCCGGCTGCCGACAACCCGCCACCCGCTGCGACCTCGACCACATCACCCCCTACAACCCCACCCGACCCGCCACCGACCAAACCCACGCCGACAACCTGCACACCCTGTGCAGGCACCACCACCAGGCCAAGACCAAAAAACACTGGAACGTGCACCGCAACCCCACCACCGGGGTCACCTGGTGGACCAGCCCCGAGGGCATCACCTACGCCCGCCACCCCACACCACTCCTCATCAACCCCGACACACTCACCTGCCCACCACCCGGACGACGACGACGCCAAACCCACCAGGACGACGACGAACCACCCTTCTAGACGACGAACGTCCACCCTTCTCGACGACGACGAACGTCCACCCTTCTAGACGGCGACCCTCCAAACCGCGACGCAGAGGACTCGGCGTGCCCGGAGATTGGCGGCCTGTGTCGATCAAGGGGGCTCGTCAGACTTCGACGTCGTGGCGGCTCTGTCGGACGGGGGTTGTCCGCGTGGCTCGCGGATCGGGGTCGGTCTGACCCGGCCCGCTCAGACCTGCGCTGGAGAGGTCGCGGGAACCTGTCGCTCGGCGCCCGGGCTGGGGTCGTTCTCGTGGCGTCGGACCAGGGCCAACGAGCCGCCCACGGCTGCCAGGACCACGCCGATGATGGCGAGAGCCGCCGGGAGCCATGTGGGGATGCCGAGGTAGACGGTGATGCCGAGGATCCGCGAGAGGCCCCAGGGCAGGAGGGCCATCTGGTCGTTCCAGATGGTCAGCGCCCGCTCGAGGCCGATCGCGGCGACGGCACCGGCGGCGATCGCGAGCGAGAGGCCGCCGGCGAGGATGGTGAAGCCGAGCGCCCGGACCGGGCGCAGGCCGTAGGCGCGGCGCAGGACCAGGGCGATCACGACGAACGACCAGCAGAACGCGGCGAAGGCGACGGTGATGTAGGCGGTCCGGGCGCCGGGCTCGGTCCAGAAGCCGAACCAGTAGCGACCCGGGCCTCGCACCACGAGCGCGACCAGCAGGATCACGGTGCGCAGCAGGACCACCCCGCCAAGAGCCGCCCAGAGGTGGAACGGGTCGCGGCGGCCGATCACGAGACGCAGCACCGCGGCCAGGACGAGCCACGCCCCGAGGGTCACGACGAGGTGCGCAGGTGCCGCGAACCACGTGTAGACCAGGCGGCTGGCCAGCAGGACGACCGCGGGCAGCGCCCAGACGAGGACGCGGTCGAGCCGGTTCGTCGGAGCCGGGACGTCGCCGAGCCGCCACGGCCGGGTCGTCGCGACGAAGAGTGCTCGGAGCGCGGTCGAACGCGGGCGGACGGCGCCCAGCACGAGGACCAGGAGAACGCCGAGGAACAGGCCGCGTGCGAGCCAGGCCATCGTCGGATCGCGGTCGGCGCGTTCGGCGCCCAGGTCCGCGGCGGTGAAGCTGTAGGCGGGCAGGTCCACGTCCCCGCCGTACCGCGCCTCGTGCTCGGTCCGGGCGCGGTCGAACTCCTGCTCCGCCGAGCGCCACTGGTCGTCGGCGGTCGAGCTGCCGGTGTCGAGCCACTGCACGCGCCGCAGGACGGACTCGCGGTACGCGGCGAGCGTGCCCAGCAGGTCGGTCTCGTAGTCGAGGGCGTCGACGAAGTGGTCGTACAGCTCGGACGAGCGCCAGGCTCGGGGATCGGTGCCCTCGACGCGGGCGCGCATGTCGGCGGCGACCTCGGTTGCGTGGGCACCGTCGGCGACGGCGGAGTCGAGGTCCGCGCGGCTCACCGCGTAGATGCTGTCGAGGGCGGCCGAGTCGCCGGTGACGATGTCCCACTCGAAGATCCACATCATCGGCGGCGGCTCGAGGCCGAGCGCCTTGACGCTCTGCTCCGCGTACGGCCGGATGTAGAGGCCGGTGGTGATCGCCTCCCGCGAGCGGCCGAGGCTCTCGGTGATCGCGGCGGCGGTCGCGGGGTCCGCCGAGAGGGTCTGTCGCACCCAGTCGGTGGTCACCTGCGTGGGGTCCGCCGACGGGTCCCACGCGAGCCGCGCGGTGCCGTAGGTGTTCAGGTCGTACATCTGCCAGAACCCCGTGCGCAGGTAGAGCGTCATCGGACCGGCGCGCAGCGGGCCGCCGTCCTGCGTCCAGTTCCACACGCCCTCGACGTTCGGGTTCGCCGCGAGGAACGTCTGCAGCGCCTGCGCCTCCTCGGCCACGAGGTCGTTGGGCAGCGCCCCGAAACCCTCGAACTCCCGGCGGGCCTGGAACTCGACGATGCGCCGCTGGGTCCCGACCGAGAGCGTCGGGTTGAGCGGCAGGTGGCTGTAGAAGTCGCCCATCGTGTACTTCGTCGACACGATCAGGTGCGGGTCGTCGATGCCGCCGAGCACGGACTCGTAGGACGCGGGGTTGGTGTGCAGGTCGCCCACGGCGCCGACGCCGACGGTCCAGGTGCGGAAGATGACGTCGCGGTCATGCTCGGCCGCGGTGGCCAGGAGCGCCGTGAGCATCGCCTGCACCGACGACTCGGTGGTCACCGCGAGCTTCGAGGAGTAGTCCCAGCCGGCCTGGTAGACGGAACCGCCCTCGCCGATGCGGACCATGAGGCCGTCGACGAACGGCATGCTGTCGAACAGCTCGGCCAGACCGGCCTGGTAGACGGACCAGAGGGCGGGGTCCTCGACGTCGAGCCCGCCGACCGTGCGCTCGAGGTACGCCTCCAGCGGCGGCGAGACCGCGAGCATGTCCGTGAGCAGGTACACGTGCATGCCCAGGTCCGCGGCGTACTGGAACACCGGGCCGAAGGCGTCGACCATGGCCTGCGCGCGGGCGACGTGCGGGTCGCCCTCGGGGTACACCTGGTGGCCGTCGCCGACGCCGCTGAACGTCACGTACTCGAGGAACCCGGGCACGACGACGCCGTTGTACCCCTGGCGCAGCGCGTGCTGGACGAGCTGGCGGAACTGCGCGTCGATGTCGTCGACGACCGCCTGGTCCACCCACGGGGCCTCGGGCAGGACGGCCCCGGCGACGACGTCCGTGTTGAGCGAGTAGTCGTCGCCGGTGGCGAACGCCTCCGGGTCGGCCTCGCGCCCGACAGATCCGGCGTCGGTCAGGCGCAGCCCGAGCCGCGGGGCCTGGGTCGCGCCCGTCGCGTCGAGCGGCGCTCCGGAGCGGATGCGGTCGGCGATCCCGTAGAGCCCGGCCGCGGCGCCGGCCGGTCCGGAGGCTTCCAGGGCGTACCGGCCGGCCGCGTCCTGACTGACCCGGTAGGCCTCGGGGGAGTCGGCGAAGGAGGGGACGATGCGCACCGTGAGGTCGGCGGGCCGGCCCCCGTCACCGGTGGCCGTGGTGGGGTTCGGCAGGCCGCGGTCGGTGAGCGCGTCAGAGACCGCCGATGCGGCCAGCGCTGTGCGCTCGTCGTCGGGGATCTCGATCGTGGAGATCGCCGGGGCGTCCGCGACCGGTGCCCACTCCACGTTCGTCGCGACGGGTGGTGCCGGGGTGTCCGCGGGCTCGAAGCTCAGGCCGAGCGCCTGGCCGACGCCGACCGCGACCAGCGCGCCGAGCGCGAGCACGACGACGGCCGCCACGAGCGGCGTGCGGAGGGGCGACCGGGTGCGTGAGCGGGACACCGGCGCAGTGTAGGAAATCGCGCCGTGCGGACATGACCTAGGTCACGGGCGGTCGTGGGGCCGACGAGGGACAAACCGGTCCGAAGTGGTCGCCGCGCGCCGATCCGCGGCACGCGTTCACCCGTTCGGCTCAGCGACGCCGTCACCGCGTGCGCGCAGCCGGGACACGACGAACCAACCGATCGCCGCCACCACCAGGGCGATCACGACCCACTGGAAGATGCCGGCGTACTTCTCGACGACGTCCCAGTTCTCGCCGAGCAGGTAGCCCGCGCAGACGAAGACGGTGTTCCAGATCGCGCTCCCGGCGGCCGTGAGCAGCAGGAAGATCCCGATGGACATGCGCTCGACGCCGGCCGGGACGGAGATCAGGCTGCGGAACACCGGGACCATCCGCCCGAAGAAGACCGCTGCACGGCCATGGTCGGTGAAGAACTCCTCGGCACGGTCGATGTCGGACAGGCTGACCAGCGGGATGCGGGCCATCAGGCGCCGGGTGCGGTCCCGGCCGACGAGCGCACCCAGCAGGTAGAGCAGGAGCGCGCCGAGGACGGATCCCGCGGTGGTCCACACGATCGCCTCGACAAGGCCGAAGGTGCCCTGGCTCGCGGTGAAGCCCGCCAGCGGCAGGATCACCTCGCTGGGCAGCGGCGGGAAGACGTTCTCGAGCGCGATCGCGATGGCGGCTCCGGCGACGCCGAGCGTCTCCATGAGGTTCACCGCCCAGCCGGCCACGCCGGTGAGCGCGGTCGGGTCCGTGGACGTGGCCGTGGTGGCGGCGAGCAGGCCGATCACGCGTCGAGCTCGTCGAGCTGGTCCAGCTGCTCGACCTCGTCGCGCGCGGCCGGCTCGACGTCCCGCTTGGTGAACGAGAGGTACACGACGATCATGGCGATCGTCGCCAGGAAGATCAGGCTCGTGGTCGTCGTGCCCAGGCCGAGACCGCCGTCCGCGGTGGGCTGCGAGAGCAGGTCGCCGATCGACGCTCCGAGCGGCCGGGTCAGCACGTAGGCGATCCAGAACGCCAGCACCGCGCCCAGCCCGAACCGGTAGTGGGCAACGGCGACGACGCCGATCGCGGCCGCGAAGAGCACGGCGGACGCGAGGTACCCGAGGCCCAGGCCCTCCGCGAGCAGGTCGCCGGCGGCGGTGCCGAGCGCGAACGTGAACAGGATGGCGAGCCAGTAGAACGCCTCGCGGCGCGTGCTGGTGATCGAGTGGATCGAGAGGGTGTGCTCGATCCGGTACCAGACCGCGAACGTGATCCCGAGCGCGACCGCGAACACGGCGGTGGTGACCCACAGCGGCACGCCGTAGGTGTCGACGAGGTTGTCGGTGATCAGGGTCCCGACGACGCTGATCAGGACCACCGCGAGCCAGTAGACCGGCGCCACGTAGCGGGGCGCGCGGAACTGCGCCACGAGCGTCACCACCAGCAGCGCCCCGACGACGAGAGTGGCGGCGCTCAGGGTCATGCCGAGGGTGCCGGTCAGATAGTCGGCGAACGTCTCGCCGACCGTCGTGGCCAGCACCTTGATCACCCAGAAGAAGACGGTGATCTCGGGGACCTTGTTCAGCATGCGCCGGGCGTCGGTGGTCGATGTCATGGGACGTAGGCTCACGGATCGATGCTGAGGATCCCCTGAAGACGGGTGGCCTGATGAAGGTGCTGATCGTCGAGGACGAAGCCGCGATCGCGGACGCGGTCCGTCGCGGGCTCGAGGGCGAGGGGATCGCCGTCGACGTCATGCGGGACGGCGTGGACGGGCTCTGGGCGGCCACCGAGAACGCCTACGACGCGGTGATCCTCGACCTGATGCTCCCGGGGATCAGCGGTCGCGACGTGCTCGTCGGGCTGCGCGAGCGCGGTGTCTGGACGCCGGTGCTCGTGCTGACCGCGCGGGAGGGCGACGAGGTCCAGGTCGGCGTGTTCGACCGCGGGGCCGACGACTTCCTGGCCAAGCCCTTCTCGTTCGACGTCCTGCTGGCCCGGCTCCGCGCGCTCGTGCGCCGTGGTGCGCCCGAGCGCCCCGTGGTCCTGTCCGTCGGTGACCTGCGCCTCGAGCCGGCGCGCCGTCGCGTGACGCGGCAGGGGAGCGAGATCGCCCTGACGCCCCGCGAGTACGGGGTCCTCGAGCTGCTCATGCGACGCAACGGCGACGTCGTCACCAAGAGCGAGATCCTCGCCAACGTGTGGGACTCGGCGTTCGACGGCGACCCGAACGTCGTCGAGGTCTACATCAGCTACCTGCGGCGCAAGGTCGACGCGCCATTCGGGCGGACGTCGATAGTCACGGTCCGGGGGATGGGCTACCGCGTGGCGGGCGACGAGTCCTGAGGCAGCAGCACGACGAAGGACGCGCCGCCGAGGTCCCCGTCGCCGATGCGGACGCTGCCGCCGTGCGAGTCGACGATGCCGCGCACGATGGCCAGCCCGAGCCCCGAGCCGCCCACCGACCGCGCCCGGCCGTCGTCGAGGCGCACGAACCGGTCGAAGACGAGCTCGCGGTCGGCCACCGGGATCCCGGCGCCGTCGTCGGCGACCTCGATGCGTGCCCCCGGGGCGACGGTGAGGCGCACCCGGTGCTGCGCGTGCCGGACGGCGTTGTCCGCGAGGTTCTGCACGGCGCGCGCCAGCTCGTCGGGGTTGCCCCGGACACGGACGGGTGCGGTGACGACGTCGACGACGACGCCGTCGCGTGGGCGGAGGCCGAAGCCGATCCGTTCGACGACCTCGTCGAGGTCGACGTCCTGCTCCCGTCCGTGCGCGGTCTCCCCGGTCCTCGTGAGGACGAGCAGGTCGTCGACGAGACGCTGCATCCGCTCGTTCGAGTCCCGCAGCACGGCGGCCGTGGCGAGCCAGTCGGCGTGCTCCGCGTCGCGCACCGCGACGTCGAGCTCGGCCCGCGCGGCCGCCAGCGGGCTGCGCAGCTCGTGGCTCGCGTCGGCGACGAAGCGGACCTGGGCCCGCTGGGCGTCGTGCAGCCGGTCAAGCATGCCGTTCAGGGTCACCGCGAGCCGGGCGATCTCGTCGCCGGTCGGCGGGACGTCCACCCGGGTGCCCAGGTCGGCCTCGCTGATCTGGGCGGTCCGCGCGCGGATCTGCTCGACCGGCCGCAGCGCGCGGCCCGTCAGCAGGTAGGTCATGACCCCGACGACGAGCACGAGCAGCGGGATGCCGACGAGCATGGCCTCGGCGGCGTCCTGGACCGCGTCGGACTCGATGGCGATCGCGGCCTCGCTCGCCTGGAGCGAGTTGTGCAGGACGACGAGCAGGCCCAGCCCGGCGAGGACGAGCGCGATCGCGACCGCACCCATCGCGGCGAACGCCGATCGCGCACGGACGCTGCGGACCACCTGCCTCATGCGGGTCACGCTAGCTGTCGACGCTCCGCCCGCAGTGCGACGGTCATCCGCACGACCATGAGGGCGATCGCCACGCTCAGCACGAGCGCGACGCGTCCGGAGCCCAGACCGAGACCCCCGCGGGAGGCCGGCTGACCGAGCCAGTCCGCGAAGGACGCCCCGACCGGCCGCGTCAGCACGTAGGCGGCCCAGAACGCGAGGACGCCGTTCATGCCGAACCACCGGTAGGCGATCGCGGGCACCAGCAGGAGGGCCGTGAAGACGAGCGCAGCGGTGAGGTAGCCGAGATGCAGGGTGACCGCGAGCAGGTCGCCGGCCGCCGTGCCGAGCGCGAAGGTGGCCATGACGGCCGCCCAGTAGAAGAGCTCGCGCCGTCGCGTGCGGATGCTGTGGATCGACAGGGTCTTCTCGCTCGCGCGCCACAGGACGAACACCGCGGCGAGCGCGACCGCGAACGCGCAGGTGGAGACCGCATAGGGGACGCCAAGCGCGACGTGCACGACGTCGGCGGCCATGGTCCCGAACACGCCGACCATCGACACGGCGAGCCAGTACCTCCAGACGACGTAGCGGCCGGCCCGCAGCTGGAGGGTCAGCGCGACCACGAACGCCACGGCTCCGAGCAGGACGGCGATCTCCGGCACCATCGCGCGGACCAGGAAGTCGGACGCCGACTCGCCCATCGCCGTGGTCAGGGCCTTGGTGACCCAGAAGGCCGCCGCGACCTCGGGCACGCGGCTCGCAGCGGACGTGCGGCTGATCGTGGATTCGCTGGTCGTCACCGGCGGATCGTCGCGAACCGACCCTTCAGATTCCCTGAGAGCCGTGCGCCCCGACCAGCTCGCCGCGGCCGCGCACAGGCAGCCCCGCACGAGCCCAGGCGTGGTAGCCGCCGACCACGTCGGTCGCGCGGTGCAGACCGAGGTCGGCCAGCGCGGCAGCGGCCAGGCTGGACGTGTAGCCCTCGGAGCACAGGACGACGACCTGCAGGTCGTAGCCCGTGGCCTCCGGGATGCGGTGGGCGCTGGCCGGGTCGAGCCGCCACTCGAGGACGTTGCGCTCGATCACGACGGCCTGCGGCACCTCGCCCTCGGCGGCGCGCTGGGCCGCGGGCCGGATGTCGACGAGCAGCGCGCCGTCGTCGAGCGTGTGCCAGGCCTCGACCGGCGACAACCGCGTCAGACGCGCGCGGGCCTCGGCGAGCACGTCGTCGATCGTGCGCGGCATCAGTTCGACTCCGGCTGGTCGGTCTCGACCGTGCGGGCCGGGACGAGGGTGCCGTCGGAGGTGCGCGCCCAGTACGTCATACGGGTCAGCGGCACGGAGTACGCGTGGATGGTGACCGCGGGCTCGACACCGGCGTTGAGCACGTCGTGCAGGTGGCCGGGGTCAACCGTCTGGGTCTGCCCGGCCGTGAACTCCTGCGGAACCAGGCTGCCGTCCGACGACGGCCGGATCTCGGTGATCGTGCCGCTCGCGATCGTGAACGCAGCCGACGACGCACCGTGGTCGTGCAGCTCGGTGCCCTGGGCCGGGAGCCAGGTGATCAGCCAGACGTCGACGCCGGCGGGTGCGTCGAGACGGGTCCACCAACGGCCGCTCTCCTGGAAGCGGACCAGCGGGCGCCACAGGTCGGGCTGGGCGGCGATGGACTGCGTCAGCGCGCTCAGGGCGTGGACGTCGAGGACGGGGGGAACGGACAGCAGGGTCATGGTCGGGTCTCTCGGGGTGCGTCTGTGCTCCGACCGTGGGGCGGTCGGACTGGCCGGGTGTCAGCGCTGACAGCGGGCCGGACAGGAGCGCGACGCGACGGCGCTGCCGCGGACGGTGATCGTCACGAGGTGCTCCGTTCTGGTCGAGAGGGGTCGGACGAGCGCATGAAATCCCGGCTCGTCGGCGTGGTCAACAACGACGCGGCATCGTCTTGCATTCCGGACGTACGAATGTCGACGAGTGACGCCCGCGGCCCCGCCCTCGATGGGACGGAGCCGCGGGGTCGATGGCCGGGTCAGGCGGTGGTGCCGGCCCGTCGACGCGAGGCGACGACCGCGCCGGCGCCGGTGGCCACGAGGACCAGCGCGACCAGGCCCAGCAGGGCGCTGTTCGCACCCGTGGAGCTGAGCGAGCCCGTCAGCGCGGTGCATGCGACGGTCGCGCCGAGCGGCAGGGTGAACGCGACGGGGTCGAGCGACTCGCCCGCGCCGTAGTAGCCGGCGAAGGCGTCGGCACCGGCGGCCGTCAGGGTCGCGGGGACCCCCGACCACGAGGCCGACGACCCGCTGACCGAACCGTGCCCGGCGAGCGAGAGCGTCGCGAAGGTGACTCCGCTCTTCGTCGTGGCCGTCCCGGCGGTGTCGGTGCTGAGCACGTCCACGACCAGGGTCCCCGTGCCGCCGTTGATCACGACGCGCGGGTTGGTCAGCCGCAGGTCGAGCGTCCCGGCGTGCCCGCTGTACGTGACTCCGCCGCGGAAGCTCGCGCTGCCGAGGGTGCGGTCGGTGTTGAACGAGCCCGTGCCGCCGGTCCACGCGTAGACGCCGCCCGATGCGGTGACGCCTCCGGTGGTCGCGACCGAGCCGTCCGCGATCGGACCGGGCACGTACGAGTTGAAGCTCGACTTGACGCCCCAGCGCAGGCTCGCGCCGGACACGGCCCGGGCCGTGCAGGTGGGCGCGGCGGGTGCGGCCGCGACGATCGTGATCGGCACCTGGACGACGTGGTTGGCGCCCTCGATCGAGAGCGTGTGCTCGCCGGCAGGCATGTCCGCCGGGATGGTGACCGTCACCGAGACGGCGCCGGACGCGTTCGCCGAGACGTTCGTGGCCAGCGTGCGCGGCGTCGACCGGATGACGACCGTCAGGCCCTGCTCGTCGGCGCCGAAGCCGTGGCCACCGATCGTCACGGCGCCGCCGGGGGCGGCCTGGGCCACGTTGATCGTCGCGACACCGCTGCTCGGTCCGGCCGTCGGGGTCGGGGTCGAAGTGGTGGTCGCGTTCGTGCCGACGGAGAACGTGACCGGGTCGAGGACCGTGCCGGCCGGGTACATGTTGCCGAAGGCGGCCGAGCCGGCCGTGGTGAGCGTCGCCGGGGCGCCCGTCCAGGTCTGGACGCCCGACGTCGTCGCGAACATCGCGCCCGCCAGGTCCAGGTTCGCCAGGGCGACCGCCGGGGTGCTGGTGGAGCCCGAGCGGACGTCGACGACGAGCGTCGCCGCGCCGGCCGACGTCACGGTGACGCGCGGGCTGCTGAACGTCAGGTCCAGGGCGCCCGAGTGGCCGGTGAACCGCACCGAGCCGCCGTACCCGACCGTGCCGAGACGGGTGGTCGCGTCCACGGTGGTGCTGCCCTGCGAGAACGCGTACGTGCCGTTCGACGCGGTCGCGCCGTCACCGGTCGCGATGGCTCCGGCGGCCGCGCTCGTGACGTACGCGCGGAAGGACGCCTTGACGCCCCAGGTCAGCTGGCCGGGGGTGGTCGGCGTGACCGGGGTCGGCGTGGGTGCCGGCGTGGTCGGCCCGGGGTCGGGCGTGACGCTCGCCAGCGTGACGGGGACGAAGAGCTCCTGGGCGGCGTTGACCGTGCCGCCGGCGGCGTAGGTGAACACGCCGAACCTCCCGCCTGCGAGGACGGCGTCCTTCACGGTCAGGGTCGCGGTGAAGGTTCCGTCGGTGGCGATGTCGACCCACTGGCCGCGGATGGCCGACTGGAACTGGCTGGGGACCTGGTCGAGCACGGACGTCGCGAGCGCCCAGCGCTGGTCGGCGACCTTGCGGGCCGTCGAGGGTGCGCCCTGCGACGGCTTCCACGCGTCGAGCGCGCGGCCGAGGACGACGTAGGTGCCCTGCGGGAGGGTCGCGGGGATCGGTGCCCCGCGGCCGCCGACGTTCGCGGCGGGGTCGAAGCCGGAGCCCTTGACGACGATGCTCGCGCCCTCGGTGACGGGCGCGCTGCCCAGCGGCGTGGTGCCGTCCGCCGCGAAGACCGCGAGCGAGGGCGTGAACACCGGCGCGGGCGGGGTGGTGGGCGGCGTGGTCGGCGGCGTCGTGGGCTCGGTCGGCTCCGTCGGCTCGGTGGGCGTCGTCGGCTCCGGGGACGGCACGGTGATCGCGGCGAACGCGTCGAGGCTGCGGTTGGTCGCGGACAGCGCGTGCGCGGCCGACGTCGCGACCTGGTAGGCGACCCCCGCCGTCAGGGTTCCGGCGGGAGCGACGATCGTCGTGGTGAACGCACCGTCGACGGTCTGCGACGCCTGGACCCAGCCCTGCGCGATCCAGCCGGCGCCGGGCAGCGGACCCTCTCCGTGCCACGTCGACGCCGGGCCGAGCAGGACGTAGGCGCCGTTGGCCGCGCCGTCGCCGACGAAGCCGGAGCCGGTGACCGTGAAGGTCGTCGCGACGCTCGGGTCCGCGACGGTCGTCGGGGTGACGCTCAGCGACGGTCCCGCGGCGGCACGTGCCGGCAGGGCTGCGGCGCCGACGAGCGCGAGCGCGACCAGGGCGACCGCGAGCATCGCGGCGACGAGGGCACGTCCGCGCTGAGCCGGGAGGCTCGCGGCGGGACTGGGGTGGTGGTGCGAGGGCACGGGTGGCTCCGAAGGGTGTCGTCGGGCGGGAGCCCGGCACGGGAGTGGACCGGGGACCACCTCTGCGGTCCCCGTCGAATCGGACCCTAGTATGGATAGGCTAACCAAAGCAAGGTAACCCTAAATATGCAGGTCAGCCTCGAAGTGGGAGCACGATGAGCGAGCCGTCGCGAGGGTGCTCGAGCACCTCGACGGGGTGGCCGTAGACGGCGCTGAGGCGGTCGGCGGTGAGGACGGACCGGGGGTCTCCGGCGGCCACCACCCGCCCGCGGGCGAGGATCGTGACGCGGTCCGCGTGCGCCGCCGCGAGGCCCAGGTCGTGCAGCACGACGACGACCGCGCGGCCACGGCGCGCCTGCTCCTGCGCGATGCGGAGCACGCTCTCCTGGTGGCCGAGGTCGAGCGCGGCCGTCGGCTCGTCGAGCAGGAGCAGCGGCGCGTCCTGCGCCAGCGCACGCGCGAGAGCGGCGCGCGCCCGCTCGCCGCCGGACAGCGTGGGGAACGTCCGGGCGCGCAGGTGCGCGACGTCGGTGTCGGCCAGGGCGGCCGCCACGGCGCGGTCGTCGTCGTCCTCGGCCGGCGTCCCCGCCCACGGCGCGCGCCCCATCCGGACCACGTCCTCGACCGTGAACGGGAACGAGACGGCCGTCTGCTGCAGGAGGACGGCCCGCGCCCTGGCCAGCTCGCGCGGGTGCCACGTGGAGACGTCGACGCCGTGGATCGATGCGCGCCCGGTGGCGAGGCGCACGTCGCCGGCGAGCACGCCGAGCAGGGTCGACTTGCCGGCGCCGTTCGGCCCGACCAGGGCGTGCACCTGCCCCGCGCGGACCTCGAGCGAGGCCTCGACGAGGATCTGCGCTCCGCCGAGACGGACCGTGGCGTCCTCGACGCGCGCGACGACGCCGGTGCCGTCCGGACGGAGGACCTGCACGGGCCTCACGCCCAGCCTCCCTGGCGCTTGCGGGTGCGCACGAGGAGCCAGAGGAAGAACGGTCCGCCGACGAGCGCCGTGAGCATGCCGAGCGGCAGGTCGACGTTGTCGACGGCGGTCCGGGCGACCAGGTCCGCGGCGAGCAGGATCACGGCACCCGCCAGTGCGGATGCAGGAACGAGCACGCGGTGGCCGGGGCCGAGCAGCATCCGGACCAGGTGCGGGACGATCAGGCCGACGAACGCGATGATGCCCGCGAACGCGACCCCCGCCGAGACCAGCACCGCGATCACGACGATGAGGACCTGGCGCAGCCGCTCGACGTCGACCCCGAGGTGGCGCGCGGCCCGGTCGCCCAGCGCGAGCAGGTCCAGGCGCCCGGCCAGGAACCACGCGATCCCGATGCCGACGGCGGCCAGCGAGCCGGCGATCGCGACGGCGTTCCAGGTCGCCCCGCTGAGGGACCCCAGCTGCCAGAAGACGATCTGCTCGCGCGCGGCGGTGTTCGCGATGAACAGGAAGAACGCCAGGACGCCGCCCGCGAACGCGTTGACGGCGATGCCGGTGAGGATCAGGGTGACCACCTCGGTGCGCCCGTTCGACCGCGCGAACGCATAGACGAGGGCGGTCGCGACGAGGCCGCCGACGAACGCGGCGGCGGCGATCCAGGACGCGGGCACCAACGACCCGGCGACGACGATGACGCCCGCCGCGCCGACGGCGGCGCCGGCCGAGACGCCGATGACCCCGGGATCGGCCAGCGGGTTGCCGAACGTGCCCTGCATGAGCGCGCCCGCGCAGGCGAGGGCGGCGCCGACGACGATCGCCAGCATCACGCGCGGGAACCGGACCACCCACAGCGCGTTCTCGCCCTGCGGGTGCGCGGGAATCGGGCCGAGCTCGAGGCCGAGGTGGTGCGCGAGCGAGCCGAGCACCTCCGCGGGCGTGACCGGCACCTGCCCGAGCATCCCCGACGCGACGGTCAGGACGAGGAGCAGGACCAGCAGGATCGTGACGACGACCGCGGTCCGTCGGCTCCTCGTCGGAACCGGCGTGACGGTGGCCTCCCGCTGCGGCAGCGTGGCGGTCATCCGTAGAGGGCCTGCGTCAGCGAGCGGATCGTCGCGCCCGTGCGCGGGCCGAACGCGAGCAGCTCCGAGCCGTCCATGTCGATGACCCGCCGGGCCTCGCCGGCCGGCGTCTGGCCGACGCCCGGGACCGCGAGCATCGCGTCGAGCCCGCCGGCCGACTCGAGCCCGTCGGTCATCACGAGGTACACCGCGGGCGCGGCCGCGATCAGGGCCTCGCTGGTGACCGGCCGGTACTCGGCGTCCAGGCCGATCGCCGTGCCGGCGTCGACCCCGCCGACGGCGGTGATCAGCTGGTCCGCGCCCGAGCCCGGACCGAACAGCAGCTTCAGCGCGGACCCGCGCAGGTACAGGAACGCGACGACGGGGGAGCCGGTCTGCGCGGGGACGGCCTCGCGTGCGGAGCAGATCTCGTCATCGGTGCGCTTGGCCAGGGCAGCACCGGCCGCGTCGACGCCGAGGGCGTGCGCCACGGCCGTGATGCGCGGCCCGACGGAGGCGAGCGTGCGCTCCGGGGCGAAGGTGACGACCGGGACGCCGGACTCCGCCAGCTGCGTGCGCGTGGCGTCGGTCAGGATCGAGTCGTCGGTGAGGATCACGGTCGGGTCCAGCCCGAGGATCGCCTCGACGTTCAGGCTGTGGCCGGCCTGCGTCACGACCGGCACCGCCGCGGCCTCCGGGAACCCGGTCGAGACGTCGCGCCCGACGACGTTGCCGCCGAGGCCCAGCGAGTAGACGATCTCGCCCAGCGTGCCGTAGAGGTCGACCGCGACGATGCGGTCCGCCGACGACACGGTGACCTCGGCGCCGTCGGCCGTCGGCACGGTCACCGGCAGGGTGGGCCGGGGGTCCTCGGCCACCGGGTGGATGCCGTCGTCGGGGATCGTCGCCGTGCGCGGTCCGTCGGCGAGCGCGGTGGCCGCGGGAGCGGACGGTGTGCAGGCGGCGGCGACAGGGCCGGGGCCGGCGGAGGCCGCCTGCGTCGGGGCCGGCGACGCAGTCGTGGTGGGCGTCGGCGCCGCCTCGATCGGGGCGCAGGCGGCGAGCGCGAGTGCGGCGACCGCCAGAGTGGCGAGGCGAAGAGGGCGTCTCACAGAAGTCAGCGGCAGTGGATCGCGCCGAGGTCGGCGAACATCGCGCCGTTCAGCTGGAACGCGAGCTGCGCCTCGGCCACCGCGCGTGCGGACTGCGCACCGTCGAGCCTCAGGCCGTCCAGCCGCTCGCGGTAGACGTCCTTGAACGGCTTCGCCTTCGGGATCTCGACGAACGTGTAGAACGCGAGCACCTCGGGACCGAGCCCGTAGTGCCGCTCCAGCATCCGCTTGACGATCTGACCGCCGGACAGGTCGCCGAGGTAGCGCGTGTAGGCATGTGCGGCGTAGGTGGCGACGTCGGTCCCGAGCTCGTCGAGCCGGTCGGCGTAGACCTGCGTGGCGGGGTGGACCGTGATCCGGGATGCCCAGTCGGGGCCGACGAGGTGCGCGAGGTCGCTCTCGATCGACGCGGTCCGCGCCAGCTCGTCGAAGACGAGGGTGGCGCCCCGCTCGTCGTCGCGCATCGCGTCCGTGGCCCGCTCCAGCGCCCGGTAGACGACGAGCTGCTGCGCCGCCAGGTCCGCGTACGCAGCCACGTCGAGCTCGCCGGCCATGAGCCTCGAGATGAAGCGCGACGACTCCGCCCGCTCGTGCTCGGCACGGGTGCCCTCGCGCAGCAGCGAGGACAGCAGGGTGGGCGCGACCGTGTCGGCAGTCATGGCGGAGCTCCGATGTGCAGGCGGTCGGGAGACCGCGAGATGACGATGCGTCAGAACATACGGCAGGAAGTGAGGATTGCCTATCCTCAGTGTGGCTACCCTAACTCAGACCTTCGTGAGGGCGATGGCCGCGGAGACGTCACCGTGCAAGAATCACTTTTCTTGACGGGGAGGCAACGGCGATGTCCGAACAGGTGCGGGACCGGGAGCCCGACGCGCTCACCATCGGCCGGCGGGTCCGGCACCTGCGCACGTCGCGCGGCCTGACGCTCGACGCCCTCGGACGGCAGGTCGGCGTCACGCCGAGCCTGCTCTCGCTCATCGAGAACGGTCGCCGGGAGCCTCGCCTCGCGCTGTTGCGCAGCATCGCCGAGGCGCTCGACGTGAGCGTCTCCGACCTGCTGGACGCCGAGCCGCCGTCGCGGCGGGCCGGGCTCGAGATCGCCCTGGACCGCGCCCAGCGGTCGGCGGGCTTCGAGCGGCTCGCGCTGCCGGCCGTGCGACCGAGCCGGACCCTGCCGCTGCCGGTCCTCGAGCAGCTCGTCGGGCTGCACTCCGAACTCGCGCGCCGGGACCTCGAGGCCGTTGCGACGCCCGAGGAGGCCCGTCGCGCGAACACCCAGATCCGGCTCGAACGGCAGGCACGGGACAGCTACCTGCCGGAGATCGAGAAGGTGGCCGAGCAGATGGCGCGCGCGGCCGGCTACACGGGCGGCGCCCTCACGCACCGGGCGGTGTCCCGGATGGCTGAGCAGCTCGGGTTCGCGATCGTGCACGTCGACGACCTGCCGTCCTCGACCCGCACGGTCACCGACCTCGCGCACGGCCGGATCTACCTGCCGCCCGCCTCGATCCCGGGCGGGCACGGCCTGCGCTCCCTCGCGCTGCAGGCGATCGCGCACCGCGTGCTCGGCCACGAGCGGCCGACGTCGTACGAGGACTTCCTGCGCCAGCGGATGGAGATCACCTACTTCGCGTCGTGCTGCCTCATGCCGGAGAAGGCCGCCGTCGAGCACCTGCAGCAGGCCAAGAAGGACAAGGACCTGGCGATCGAGGACCTGCGCGACGCGTTCGGCGTGACCCACGAGGCCGCCGCCCAGCGGTTCACGTGCCTGGCGACGCACCACCTCGGGATCCCGGTGCACTTCCTGCGCATCGGCGGGGACGGGGCGATCTACCGCGCCTACGCGAACGACGGCCTGCCGCTGCCGACCGATGTGACGGGATCGATCGAGGGTCAGCTCGTCTGCCGGAGCTGGGGCGTGCGCCGCGCGCTCACCCGGCGCGACCGTTCGTCCGAGTCGTACCAGTACACCGACACCCCCGCCGGCACGTTCTGGTGCTCGACGCAGACGGGGTCGGGCACCGAGGGGCAGCTGGCGATCGCGCTCGGCGTGCCGTTCTCGTCGGCGACCTGGTTCCGCGGGCGGGACACGGCGGTCCGGCACCAGTCGACGTGTCCCGACGAGGCGTGCTGCCGCCGGCCGCGGGCGTCCGCGACCGCGCGCTGGCAGGACGCGTCGTGGCCGAGCGCCCGGGTCCACCAGCACGTCTTCACCGCGCTGCCCACGGGGTCGTTCCCGGGGGTGGACGCGCGCGAGGTGTACGGGTTCCTCGACCGGCACGCCCCGCAGCAATCGGCCGATTCTTGACGGAGCCAGCAAGAATGGTGCTTCTTGGCCGGAGCAACCCGTAGAAGTCGTCGGGACCGGGCCTGAAGTCTGAAGGAACGGCTGCACACCCCGCGGCCGCCTGAGGACGGGAGCCCCAGATGGCCAGGTACGTGTCGAGGTTCTGCGACGGAGACAAGGACCAGAAGGACCTGCTCGGCGGCAAGGGGGCCAACCTCGCCGAGATGACGAATCTCGACCTTCCCGTGCCGCCGGGCTTCACCATCACCACCGAGGCGTGCCGGGCGTACATGCGCGACGGTCACGTACCGCCCGAGCTGCGGGTCGAGGTGACCCTCGCCGTCCGGGAGATCGAGGACACGCTGGGACGCCGGCTGGGCGACTTCCACGAACCCCTGCTCGTCTCCGTGCGGTCGGGCGCCAAGTTCTCGATGCCCGGGATGATGGACACGGTCCTGAACATCGGGCTCAACGACGCGTCCGTGAAGGGCCTCACCGAGTTCTCCGGCGACGAGCGGTTCGCCTGGGACTCCTACCGGCGGCTCATCCAGATGTTCGGCAAGACGGTGCTCGGCGTCGACGGCGCGGCGTTCGAGGCTGCGCTCGAGGAGCGCAAGACGGCGGTCGGTGCGCGCACGGACGTCGACCTGTCGGCCCAGGACCTGCGGATCCTCGTGCAGACGTTCAAGGAGATCGTGGTCGAGCAGACGGGCCGCGAGTTCCCGCAGCACCCGCGCGAGCAGCTCGACATGGCGATCGAGGCGGTCCTCGACTCGTGGAACACGGACCGCGCCCGGCTGTACCGGCGTCGCGAGCGCATCCCGAACGACCTGGGCACGGCCGTGAACGTCGTGAGCATGGTCTTCGGCAACCTCGGCGAGACCTCCGGGACGGGCGTCTGCTTCACGCGGGACCCGTCCACCGGGGCCTCGGGGGTCTACGGCGACTACCTCCCGAACGCGCAGGGCGAGGACGTGGTCGCCGGCATCCGGAACACGCTCCCGCTGGCCGAGCTGGAGCTGCTCGACCCGACGTCGTACGAGGCGCTGCGCACCGCGATGCGCCGGCTGGAGACCCACTACCGCGACCTGTGCGACATCGAGTTCACCATCGAGCGCGGCAAGCTCTGGCTGCTGCAGACGCGGGTGGGCAAGCGGACGGCTGCCGCGGCCTTCCGGATCGCCACGGAGCTCGTCGACGAGAGCCTCATCACGATGGACGAGGCGATCACGCGCTGCACGGGCGACAAGCTCAGCCAGCTGCTGTTCCCGCAGTTCGACGCCTCGGCGGCCCGACGGCTGCTGACCAGGGCGATGCCCGCTTCGCCGGGGGCCGCGGTCGGCGAGATCGTCCTGGACAACGCGCAGGCGCTGGCGCGCTCGTCGCAGGGGGCGCACGTCATCCTCGTGCGCAAGGAGACCAACCCCGACGACCTGCAGGGCATGATCGCCGCCGACGGCATCCTGACGGCCCGCGGCGGCAAGACGTCGCACGCGGCCGTGGTCGCTCGCGGCATGGGCACCTGTGCGGTCGTCGGGGCCGAGGGGATGGAGATCGAGGGGGACAAGGTCCGCTTCGGGGACGTCGTGCTGACCGCCGGGGACCTGATCGCGGTCGACGGGTCCACGGGCGAGGTCTTCCTCGGGGCGGTCCCCGTCGTGGACTCCCCGGTCATGGTCTACGTATCCGACGGGCTCGACGCCGGGCTGGAGGCCGCCCGCGACGCGGAGGCGAAGGCGTTGGTGACCGCCGTCGACCGGGTGCTGCGGCACGCCGACTCCGTGCGCCGGATGCAGGTGCGCGCCAACGCCGACACCGCACAGGACGCGCGGCGCGCTCGCGACCGGGGAGCCCAGGGGATCGGCCTGTGCCGGACCGAGCACCAGTTCCTCGGCGACCGCCGGGTGTACATCGAGCGGCTCGTGCTGGCCGACGCCGGCGACGCACCCGCCGCGCTGGCCGACCTGCTCCCGCTCCAGCGCGCGGACTTCGTCGGGCTGCTGGAGGCGATGGACGGCCTGCCGACGACGATCCGGCTCATCGACCCGCCGCTGCACGAGTTCCTGCCGGACCTCACCGAGCTGGCCGTCCGCGTGGCCACGGGCGAGGGGGACGCGCACGACGCGACCGTGCTGGCCGCGGTCCGCCGGATGCACGAGCAGAACCCGATGCTCGGGCTGCGCGGGGTCCGGCTCGGCCTGACCCTGCCGGGCCTGTTCGCGCTGCAGGTGCGGGCGATCGCGGAGGCCACCGTGTCCCTGCGACAGGACGGCCGGGACCCGAGGCCCGAGATCATGGTGCCGCTCGTCGGCTCGGTCCGGGAGCTGCAGCTGGTGCGCGAGGAGGCCGAACGCGTGCTCGCGGAGGTCTCTGCCGAGACGGGCGTCCCGCTCGACATCCCGATCGGCTGCATGATCGAGCTCCCGCGCGCGGCCCTGACGGCGCACCGGATCGCCGAGGAGGCGGACTTCTTCTCGTTCGGCACCAACGACCTGACGCAGACCACGTGGGGGTTCTCCCGCGACGACGTCGAGCGCGCGTTCTTCGCGGACTACCTGCAGAACGGCGTGCTGACGATATCCCCGTTCGAGACCCTCGACGCCGACGGCGTCGGCCAGCTGGTGCGGGCCGGCGTCGAGGGCGGACGGGCGACCAAGCCGGACCTGCACCTGGGCGTCTGCGGCGAGCACGGGGGAGACCCGGAGTCGATCCACTTCTTCCACGAGGTCGGGCTCGACTACGTGTCGTGCTCGCCGTTCCGCGTCCCGATCGCGCGTCTGGAGGCCGGCCGCGCGGCGGTGTCCGGGCCGTGAGCCGTCGCGGTGGGGACGTGCGGGGCTACGCGCGGTCGCCGGGCTCGTCGATGTCGGCCCGGTCCTGGTCGAGGTCGCCGAGGATCGGGAACCCGATGCCGACGGGGTCGTCGTCGGGCAGGTTCTGCTCGCTCCGCTCTCGCTCCTCGTCGTCCGAGCGGAACGGGTCGTTGGTTCCCGCGACCGGGTCGGGTGTCGTCTGGCTCATGGTGTCGCTCCCCAGGTGAGGGTGTGGGGGACCACGCTGCTGGAGCCCGTACGGCGGCGGCCGGATCGGCCGTGCGCCGTTCCGACGATCATGCGCCCGGGCAGTGCACGCCGCGACCGCTGCAGATGCGTGGCGGGCGACCGGGTGCGACCGTCGAGCGATGACACGTTTCGGCTACACGCTGATGACCGAGCAGTCCGGACCGAAGGACCTGGTCCGCTACTCCATCGCCGCCGAGCGCCTCGGGTTCGACTTCGAGGTGGCCAGCGACCACTACTTCCCCTGGCTCGATGCGCAGGGTCATGCTCCCTACGCCTGGTCACTGCTGGGCGCGGTCGCCCAGGCGACCCGGTCGGTCGAGCTGATGACCTACGTGACCTGCCCGACCCTGCGGTACCACCCAGCCGTCGTCGCGCAGAAGGCAGCGACGCTCGGGGTGCTCTCCGACGGTCGGTTCCAGCTCAACGTCGGTGCGGGCGAGAACCTCAACGAGCACGTGGTCGGCGAGCGCTGGCCGGCGGTCGGGGAGCGGCACGATCTGCTCGAGGAGGCCGTCGAGATCATCCGGGCTCTCCTGACCGGTGAGCGCGTGAACTATGCGGGCGAGTTCTTCCAGGTGGACTCGGCGAAGATCTGGGACCTCCCCGACGATCCCGTCGAGATCGGTGCTGCCGTCTCCGGACCGGACTCGATCGCACGGTTCGCGGCGCTCGTGGACCACCTCGTGGCGGTCGAGCCGGACGGCGGAGCGATCCGCGCCTGGGACGACGCTCGCCCCGACGGCGCTCCCGCGTCGCGCAAGATCGGCCAGGTCCCGGTGTGCTGGGACGCCGACCGGGACCGCGCTGTCGCCCGTGCGCACGAGCAGTTCCGCTGGTTCGCGGGCGGCTGGAAGGTGAACGCCGACCTGCCGACGACGGAGGCGTTCGACGCGGCGAGCCAGTTCGTGCGGCCGGCCGACGTCGCCGAGCAGATCGCCTGCGGACCGGATCTGGACGCGATCGTCGAGTCCGTCTCGGCGTACTGGCAGGCCGGCTTCACCGACGTCGCCATCGTGCAGGTCGGCGACGAGGGCCAGGACGAGTTCCTGGCGACGGCCGCCGAACCGCTGCTGGACCGGCTGCGCAGCGCAGCACCCACCGACTGAGGGGGCGAACCTGGCTGTGACCGCGTTCCGACGAGCCACCGGCTGCGCCGGACGCGCGGCCTGCCCCCCCCGGGCCGAGTTCGCCGGAGCCCGGCGGCCGACGGGGCGCCGTGACCGCCGGTCCGCTCAGGCGTGCGTCGGCTCGGCGTCCCGTGCCGCCCGGGCACCGTTCCGCGAGGCCAGCACGGCGACGGTTCCCTCGATCTGGGCGAGCAGCGTCCCACCCAGACCACCCTCGGCGGCGGCCGCGGACCGGATCTCCTCGGCCAGCACGCGCACCCGCACGTTGCTGTGCTGCGAGATCAGGGCGAGGCACGTGAACGCGGTCTCGCCGTCGACGCCGCAGGTCGACATCACGACGCCCTTGGCCTGGTCGATGACGGAGCGGGACTCCAGCGCGAGCGCGAGCTGCGCGTTCACCGCCTCGGCCACCGCTCGGCTCCGAGGCGTCGTGACATCGACGAGCAGGCCCACCACGGTGCCGTCCGGCTGAGCGTCGACGGCCAGGGTCACGATCAGGTCCCTGCCCGCCAGGTCGACGAGCCGGTACTCGCACCCGGCCGGCTCGACGTGCCCGGCACCGACCACGTGGGTCACCTTCGCCCGGTCGTCCGGGTGCACGTGCCGCAGGAAGAGGGCCGCCGTGGGCACGACGGCGCCCGGCTCGATCCCGTGCAGCGCGAACAGGCCGTCGGACCAGACCCAGCGGTCGGTCCCGGGCTGGATGGTGAACCGGCCCGTCGGGGTGAGCGGCGGGGTCGTCTCGGCGGGTGGTTCATCGTTCTGGTCCACTGGATCTCCTCGTGGTCGCTTCGACGGCGGAGCGCACGGGCGGTCAGGCACCGCGGCGGGGGCCGGCGGTGCGCCGCACGGGGGTGCGTCCGCACTCGGAAAGGGCGGGGAATGCTGGGGGAGCGCGCGACGCGGTCGGTCGCGTGCCAGGTACCTTCCGGACTTCGCTCGACGGCACGCACCTGTGGCGTACCAGATTCACGTCCGGCGACGTTTCCTGCCCCGGACCGCGGAAGGCGGATCGACGAGTCGACCCAGCAGATCGGACGTTAGGCCACCGGCCGGGCGTCTGCCACTCGAACGGACTCCGGCACTAGGCCCGCTGCTGGAAGCTGTCCGCCTCGCTCTGCTCGCTCCCGGCGACCCTCTCGACGATCGCGGCGGCGACGTCACGGAGCTTGACCTTGCGATGTCCCGACGCGCTGCGCAGGATCGCCATCGCCTCGGCCGGCGTGCACCGGTTCTCGGCCATCACGACGCCGATCGCCTGGTCGATCACGGCCCGTGATGCCAGGGCGGCCCGCAGGTCCGCGTTCAGCTCGGCCTGGTCGGCGCTGCGCAGGCTGAGCGTGACGGCGCGGGCGACCTCGTCCGCGTAGATGTCGGCGACGGCGATCGCGGCGTCGTTCCAGGCGTGCGGCGCGTCGGCGTAGAGGTTCAGGGCGATGTGCGCACCGGGTCGCACGTCTCGGGGGAGGGCCGCCGCCGACGCATAGCCCTTCCGCAGCGTCACCGCTCGCCACTGCGGCCACCGGGTCTCGGTGGCCAGGTCGGGCACGTGCACGATCCGGCCGAGGTCGATCGAGCTCAGGCAGGGGCCGTCGTCGGCGGCGTACTCGACCTCGTCGCACTCGGCCGCCCGCGGGTCGCTCGCCGCGACGAGGGTCGCGCGTCCTTCCCGGCGCAGCGTGATGGTCGCGGAGGTCGCGGGTCCGACGTGCAGGGCCGCCGCCTGGGCGACGCCTTCGAGGAAGTCGTCGACGGTCGCGGTCGTGAGCAGCACGTCCTGGAGCTCGACGATCGCCGCGCTCCGCGTCCGGTCCTCCATGGTCTCCTGGTCCTCCTCGTGCGACGGGTCGTGCTTTTGCGACGGTACGCCACCGTTCCTTCATGCGCCGAGGAGCCATCGCAGGGTGCGGGCGTTGCGGACGGCGTTGCCGCCGCCGTCGTTGTTGAAGTACACGAGGACGTCGCGCCCGCCGTCGGCCCACTCGCGGATCCGGTCCGTCCACCACCGGAGGTCGTCGTCGGAGTAGGAACCGCCGTACAGGTGGTCGTGGTCGGGGCCGTGCATGCGGACGTAGACGAACGGCGCGGTCGCGCGCAGGACGCACGGGAGGTGGGCGCCGCTCATCACGCAGGACGCGGCACCGTGCCGTTCGAGCAGGCCGAAGACCTCGTCGGTCTGCCAGGACGGGTGGCGCAGCTCGACGGCCACGCGGATCCAGCCCGGCAACGAGCCCAGGAACCAGTCCAGGCGGGCGTCGTCGCGCTGCTGGTCGGGGCGCAGCTGCACCAGGAGGACCTCGCGCCGGTCGCCGAGCTCGTGCCACGACCGCGCGATGCGGTCCGACCAGGCCTCGGGTGCGTACAGGCGCTTGGCGTGCGTCAGCCCGCGCGGCGCCTTGACCGACAGCCCGAACCCGGCCGGGAGCCGGCGCCGCCAGCCGGCGAACGTCGCGTCCTTCGGCCAGCGGTAGAAGCTGGCGTTGAGCTCGACCGTGCCGAACTCCTGCGCGTAGCGCGCCAGGCGGTCGCGCACCGGGAGGCCCGGCTCGTACAGGACACCCTCCCAGTGGTCGTACGACCAGCCCGACGTCCCGATCCGGATGCTCACGCCGCGGCCGCGAGCGCCGTCTCAGGCGGAGTTCAGCGGGCCGTCGGACGCGGGGTCGTCCGTCGGGTCGTCGGGCGCGTCCGGGATGTTGCCGGGAAGGTCGGGCGGGTCGGGGATCTGCTCGGGCACGTCGCCGGGCACCGTGCCCTGGTCGGGGTGGTCGGGTCCGGGGACCTGGGGGATGCTCATCGCGCACACCTCGTACTGGGTCTCGTCCGAGGTCCCGCCTGCTCGAGGCCTGTGGCGCCGGCGTACGCCGCGCGCTCGTCGTCGATCATGCGTCCTCGCGCGCCCGGCCGCGACCCGGCGGGTGGGTCAGCCGCTGATCCGGTCGAGGTGCTGCAGGAGGTCGTGGGCGGTGAGCTCGACGTCCTTGTGGCGCCACTGCGACGCGCGGTACACGCACGCGATCAGTGCGGTGCGGTGCACCCGGCGGAAGTCGCCCGCGACGAACGCGTACCGGGCCTTGGTCTCGTCTGTCGCGCCCTCCGTCAGGCCGAGGTGCCATGCCGCGTACTCGGACCACGAGTGCTTCTCGAGGTAGGCGTTCTGCGCCTCGGCGTCGGGCTGCGCCTCGCCCCAGTCGCTGTCCAGCACGTACTGGCGGGCGTCGATCAACGACCGGAGGTGGGCGACGGCCGTCGGGTTGGAGGTGTAGCTCGCCATGACGACGAGCATAGGAACGGCGGCGCGGTGGCGCAGGTGCACGGCCCGTGATGTTCTCGGACGATGCGCTACGGCACCCTCGGGAACAGCGGGACGGTCGTGTCGAGGCACTGCCTCGGCACCATGACGTTCGGGTCGGAGGCCGACGAGTCGACCTCCGGCGAGCTCCTCACCGCGTTCGTCGAGCACGGCGGCACGTTCGTCGACACGGCGGACGTCTACTCGGCCGGCGCGTCGGAGGAGATCCTCGGCCGGTGGCTCGCGGCTCACCCGACCGAGGCCCGGCAGCTCGTCGTCGCGACGAAGGGACGGTTCGCCACCGGGGCCGGACCCAACGACCTCGGGCTGTCCCGCCGGCACCTGCGCGACGCGCTCGACGCCTCCCTGCGCCGGCTCGGCGTCGAGCACGTGGACCTCTACCAGCTGCATGCCTGGGACGCGCTGACCCCGGTGGACGAGACGCTGCGGTTCCTCGACGACGCCGTCGCCGCGGGCAAGATCTCGCACTACGGCTTCTCCAACTACCTCGGCTGGCAGCTGACCAAGGCGGTGCACGTGGCCCGCGCGCACGGTTGGGCGCCGCCCGTCACGCTCCAGCCGCAGTACAACCTGCTGGTCCGCGACATCGAGCACGAGGTCGTCCCCGCAGCGCTCGACGCCGGTCTCGGCCTGCTGCCGTGGTCGCCGCTGGGCGGCGGGTGGCTGTCCGGCAAGTACGAGCGCGACGTGCCGCCGCAGGGCGCGACCCGCCTCGGGGAGAATCCCGCGCGGGGCATGGAGGCGTGGGAGGCGCGCAACGCCCAGGAGCGCACGTGGCGGGTGGTCGACACCGTCCGAGAGATCGCCGACGGGCGCGGCGTGCCGATGTCGCAGGTCGCGCTTGCCTGGTTGGGCAGCCGTCCGGCGGTCACCTCGGTGATCCTCGGCGCCCGCACGGTCGACCAGCTCGTCGACAACCTCGGGGGCGTCGACCTCGAGCTGTCCGACGACGAGCTGGGCCGCCTGACGGACGTCAGCGCCCCGGTCGTCGACGACTACCCGTACGGCGGGCCCGGCGTCTCCCAGCGCTCCCGCCGGCTGACCGGGGGCCGTGACGGGTGACGGTCAGACGCGGACGGGCGCCACGCCGAGCTCGTCGAGCAGCGTGAGGATGCGGCCCCGGATCTCGTCGCGGATGGGCCGGACGGACTCGATGCCCTGGCCCGCCGGGTCCTCGAGCACCCAGTCCTCGTAGCGCTTCCCCGGGAAGTACGGGCACGCGTCGCCGCAGCCCATCGTGACGACGACGTCGGACGCCTGGACCGCCTCGGTGGTCAGGACCTTGGGCTGCTCGGCCCGGATGTCGATGCCGACCTCCGCCATCGCCTCGACGGCGACGACGTTGACCTTGTCCGCGGGCATCGAGCCCGCCGAGCGGACCTCGACCTCCCCGCCGGACAGGGCGGTGAGGAATCCGGCGGCCATCTGCGACCGCCCGGCGTTGTGGACGCAGACGAACAGGACGCTGGGCTTGTCGGTGGTCACGGTGCTCCAGTCAGGTGGGGGACGAGGTGGTCGACCCGGCGCGCGAGGTCGTCGAACGCCGCGTCGAACGCGGCGTCGTCGCCGGCGGGCACCGGGTCAGGGATGGACCAGTGCAGGTCCGCGACGGCGCCGATCTGCTCGTGCGCGTTGTCGCAGACGGTCACGATGAGGTCGCCGTCGTGGCGGACGTCGTCGAGGAGCTGGGGCACCGCGTCGCGGAGCGAGAGGTGGCGGCGCGCTGCGACAGCCMGCGCGCCGGGTGCGACGGCCCGCGCCGGGTGGGTGCCCGCGGAAGCCACGGCGATCGGGCTGCTGCGCCGCCACAGGGCCACGGCGAGGTGCGAGCGCGCGGAGTTCGCCGTGCAGACGAACAGCACCCGTGCCGGGCGCGGCAGCATCCAGCCGGACGGGACGGCGGCCGCGTCGGAGGTGAGGTGCAGGTACGTCCGCCGCCGGTCGCCCTCGGACCTGCTCCGCGAGACCAGCCCGTGCTCGGCCAGGACCCCGACGTGGTGGGCGACGAGGTTCGAGGCCATCCGGAGCGCGGCGGACAGCTCCGAGGGGGAGAGGTCGCCGAGCGACAGCAGCTCGACGACCGCGAGCCGGCCGGGGTCGGCCAGCACCGCGTGCAGCGCCGCGCGCCGCTCGATCTCCTCGTGCCACTCAACGTTCATTGAGTCAATTCTGGCTGAGTGATGTCTCTCGCGTCAACCGGCTGCTCGTCGCGCCGTGCCTGCGACAGGGCGAGTGCCGCGAACAGCTCGGGGGTGATCACAGGACCACGACGCCCTTGCCGCCGACTGCCCCGGCCTCCATGTCGGCGTGAGCCTGGGCGATCTCGTCGAGGCGGTACACGCGTCCGACGGGTACCCGTGCCCGGCCGTCCGCGACCGCGTCGAGGAACTCCTGGAGCACGGGGGCGGGGAGGTTGGCCGACTCGCCGGAGTAGGCGGTCAGGCGCGTGCCGTTGGGGATCCAGTCCATCGGGTAGAAGTCGGGGATCGTCCAGTCGTCCGAGAGCATGCCGGTGAAGCAGACGGTGCCGCCCGCGCGGACCGAAGCGAGCGTGTCCCGCAGCACGTCGACACCGACCAGCTCGACCGCGCCGTCGGCCCCGTCGGGGTACAGCTCGCGCACCTGGGCGGCCACGGACCCGTCGTCGACGAGGGCGTGGTCCACGCCGACGCCCTCCAGCAGGCCGCGTCGGGCGGCGGACCGCGTCGTCGACAGCACGGTGAGGCCCTGCAACCTGCCGAGGACGGCCAGGGTCAGGCCCACCGACGACGTCCCGCCCCGGACGAGCAGCGTGTCTCCCGACGAGGGGCGAACCCCGACCGAGAGCGTGCCGTGCGCGGTCTGGAGCATCTCCGGGAGCGCGCCGAGCACGTGCCACGGCAGGTCGCTCGTGAACGGGACCACCTGGGCTGCCGGGACGAGCACGTACTGCGCGTAGCCGCCGTCGAACGAGCGACCCATCCCGCCCATCATCGTGACGACCTGGGTGCCCGGCGCCAGCTCGCCCCCCGGGGCGTCCTCGACCACGCCGGCCGCTTCGATGCCAGGGACGCGCGGGAAGGAGCCGGAGGATGCCTGGCCCCGTCGGAAGTGGAGCTCGGAGCGGTTGAGCCCGAAGGCGTGCACCCGGACGAGCACCTGTCCGGGCTCCGCCCGGGGCACGGGGACGTCCCGCACCCGCAGGACCTCCGGACCGCCCGGGCCGTCGACGACGACCGCACGCATCGTGGCGCTCACGGGGCCACCACCGTCAGGCGGTCCAGGAGTCGTCCCAGCAGGGCGGTGTCGGCGGCGACGTCCTCGTCGGCCAGGTGCGCGGCGAGCTCGGCCTCGAGCACGGCGACGCCGGCGTCGTGGGCGGCGTCGCCGGCCGCGGTCAGCGCGACGACCGACGAGCGCCGGTCGTGCGGGTTGGCGCTCCGCTCGGCCAGACCGTCCCGCTCGAGGCGGTCGACGAGCTTGCTGGCCGCGCCCACGGTGATGCCGAGCTCGTCGCTCAGCTCCTGCACGCGGCCCGACCCGGCGTGCCGTCGCGCGACGCGCAGGGCCATCAGGTTGCCCAGCGACACGGCGCCGGCGGACCGCAGCCTGTCGTCGAGGTGGTTCCAGAGGTAGGTCTCATAGCGGACCAGGCGGTCGAAGAACTCCATGCCCCACCACAAGTACATTCGCCAGAACTATATTCCCGGGAATCGAGTCACGTCGACGCATGAGCCCGAAACGCGGACCAGGCAGGATGAGGGCCTCACCACCCCGCCGGCGAGAGGCACCCCATGGAAGCAGCGGCCCTGTACCTGGTTGCGGCGGTGCTCGGCGGGCTCCTCGCGGTCACGCTCCGCCTGCCGCCGCTCGTCGGCTTCCTCGCCGCCGGCTTCGCGCTGGGCGCGGTCGGCGCTCCCGACCTGCCCTACCTCGACTCGATCGCGAAGTTCGGCGTCATCCTGCTGCTGTTCGCCATCGGCCTCAAGCTCGACGTCCGCACGCTGCTGCGGCGTGAGATCTGGCTGACGACCCTCGTGCACATCACGCTGAGCGTCGCGATCGCGCTCGGCTTCCTCGGCCTGATCGCCGTGATCGGCTTCGGCTTCGTCGCCGACGAGTCGTGGGGCGCGCTCGCGCTCGTCGGGTTCGCTCTCTCGTTCTCCTCGACCGTCTTCGTCGTCAAGGTGCTCGACGACCGCTCGGACACGACCTCCCTCTACGGGCGCATCGCCGTCGGCGTGCTCGTCATGCAGGACGTCGCCGCCGTGATCTTCCTGTCGCTGTCCAGCGGGGAGGCGCCCAGCCCGTGGGCGCTGCTGCTCTTCCTGCTCATCCCCGGCGCGTGGGTGCTGCACCGGATCTGGGACCGCGTCGGCCACGGCGAGCTGCAGGCGCTGTTCGGGGTGACGGTCGCCGTCGTGCTCGGGTACGGGCTGTTCGAGTACGTCGGCATCGACGGCGACGTCGGCGCGCTCGTGGTGGGGGTGCTGCTCGCGTCCCACCCGCAGGCGGGCGAGCTGTCCCGGTCCCTCATGACGTTCAAGGACCTGCTGCTCGTCGCGTTCTTCCTGCAGATCGGGTTGCACGGCACGCCGCACCCGCTCGAGATCGGGCTCGCGCTGCTCCTCCTGCTGCTCCTGCCGTTCCAGGTCGCGGCCTACGCCGTCGTCCTGTGGATCATGCGGCTGCGGCGGCGCACCTCGTTCCTCGCGGCGCTGGTGCTCTCCAACTTCTCCGAGTTCGGGATCATCGTCGTCGCCGTCGGTGCGAGCACCGGCCTGCTCGACGACCAGTGGGTCGTGGTGGTCTCGCTCGCGGTCGCCTTCAGCTTCGCCCTGTCCGCGATCATCAACCGCCGCGGCGTCGAGCTCGCCACCCGGCTCTCGCGCATGCTGCCCCGGCGGGACACCGACAAGCTGCACCCGGACGACCGGCTGGTCGACGTCGGAGACGCGGACGCGATCGTGCTCGGCCTCGGCCGGGTGGGCTCCGCGACGTACGTCCGGCTGCGCGACGAGTACGGGCTGTCCGTCGTCGGCGTCGAGCACGACCAGACGCGCGTGTCCGCCCTCGAGGAGGAGGGGTTCAAGGTCGTGCGCGCGGACGCGACCGACCTGGAGTTCTGGATGCGGGTCCAGCGCGCCGGCCGCGTCCAGATGGCGGTCCTGGCGATGCCGTTCCACAACGCCAACCTGATCGCCCTGGCGCGCCTGCAGGCCGCCGGGTTCAGCGGCAAGGTCGCGGCGGTCGCGCGCTACGACGACGACGTCGCCGAGCTGGAGCGGCACGGCGCGGACGCGGTGTTCCACCTCTACGGCTCGGCGGGCTTCGCGCTCGCGGACCACGCGGCCGAGGTCCTGGTCCGCGGCCGGACCGATGCGATGCCCGAGCCACCGGCGGCCGAGCCGGCCGACGAGAGCGACGCCCTCGACCGGAGCACCGGGCCGGCCTGATGTCCGGCTCCGCCGAGGCGTGGGTACAGGCCCGGGTCGACGCCGTGCGCGACGAACCGGCGGCCCGCCTCGCGGCCCGGACGGACCACGGTCCGTCCGGCCGGGCGCCGCGCCACCACATCCCGCTCGTCCGGGACGCCGGGTTCGGGTGGTCCGCTGGGCGGTAGCGTCTCAGCAACCGACCCCGGAGGGCCCCATGACACCGGTGAGCCAGCCACCGACCGACGATGACGGGCTCGGTGCCGTCGAGGACAACCTCGGCGGACCGCGGCTGAGCAAGGAGGCGTCCGAGCTGTCCGCCGCCGAGGAGTACACCAAGCCGCGGCGCGGTCCGCGCTCGGACGTCACGATCCACGCCGAGATCGTCGTAGAGTCGGCCGACACCGGCGAGCGCGGCGAGTGACGCGGTGTTGTCCGCGACCTTGTGGTGACGCTTACGCCAGGAGCTTCCAGGCGCTCCAGGCCGTTCCCGGGGTGACGCCGGAGGTCCACCACTGCGCCTGGTAGGTGTGGCCGAGGTAGGTCACCTTCTCGCCGCCGACGTAGACGGTCGCTGCGCTCCATGCGGGGAAGGAGCCGGCCGGGACGGGCGCCGGCACCTCGGTCCACGGTCCGCCGACGCCGCCCGGGACCTGGTTACGGGTCCACCACTGCGCCTTGTACAGCTTGGCGTTGTAGACGACCACGTCGCCGGCGTTGAAGACGCGCGACGGCGTCCAGATCGCGGTGCCGTCGGCGGCCGTCGCGAGCTCCTCCCAGGAGCCGTAGGCGCTCGAGCCGGGGACCTCGCCCGAGGTCCACCACTGCGCGCGGAACACCTTCCCGGAGTAGGTCACCTTGTCGCCCGTGGTGTAGATCTTCGACGAGATCCAGGCGGCCGGTCCCGGCGGTACGCCCTGCCCGCCCAGGCCCAGGTCACAGCTGACCCGGCCGCTGTACAGCGCGTGCCCCTCGCCGGGCGTGCCCGCGCCGGTTCCCCAGAGGCCGTCGTCGGACCAGACGACCTCCTTGGTGCCGTCGACGCACGTCGAGCTCGGCGCCACGGCGAAGCCCTCGATGTTGTCCACGGGCAGGGTCGTCGGCCGGCTGTATGCGACCTCGGGGACGATCGTCCCGGTCGAGCTCACCTTGAGCACCGTCGAGGTGACCCCGCACGTGTTGTCGCAGAGCGCCCAGATCCGCTGGGCGTCGGCGTCGTACTGCACGTCCATCACGTGGCCCATGCCGGTGTCGACGGTCGCGACGCGGTGGAACGTGTGGTCGCTGTTCAGCGCGTAGGCGTAGAGCTTTCCGTCGTTCTCCAGCGCCGCGAAGTACAGGCCGGTGCCGTGCAGCGGGTAGCTGCTCGGCGCGTAGGTCAGGCCCGTGGAGGCGTCGACGAAGCCGTTGGCCACCAGGTAGCTGTCGGGGACGAACGTGACGCCCTCGAACCCGAGGTTCGCCTCGGTCTTGCTGCCGGCGTGCAGCTCGGGGAACTCGGCGGTCAGGTTCCACTGGTCGGTGGCGACGAGCTGCGTGCCCGGCTGGGTCGGGTCGATGCGGAGCACCGAGTTCAGTGGGACGGTGTTCGCCGCGTTGTTGCGCTCGGTGGTCACGTACAGCGCGCCGTCGGGGCCGACGGTCAGACCCTCGGAGTCGGGCTGGTTCGTCGCGGTGTCCGTGCTCCCGGGGAAGAAGATCTGCTTGCCGGCGCCCCAGCCGTTGCTGGTGTCGGGGACCCAGAGGGTGCCCTGCTTCACCAGCCGGTACACCCAGCTCTTGTTCTTCACCGAGTACAGGACGCTCGCGTTGCTCGGGTCGAAGACCAGACCGCTGACGTCGCGTCCCTCCGGACCCGTCGACGTGATCCATGCACACTGCGTGTCCGCGACGGCGACCGTGGCGGACCCCGGCCAGGTGCCCGGCACGAGGGCCGTGGCGGGCAGGGCGCCGGCCGGGTCCGGTGCCTCGGGCTGGCAGAGCAGCGTGGTGCCGCCGCCGGGCGTGCTCGGGTCGGTCGCGGGTGTCTGGCACGCGGTCGCGTTCGAGGCGCCGAAGCTCTTGGTCGTCACGGGGACGAAGGCACCCGAGCCGTCGGGGCAGCGCGCGTACGCGCCCGCGCCGAAGCCGTTCGTCTCGTCGGAGCCCGCCTGGCCCGCGGTGTACGACACCGAGTCGACCAGCGTCCCGGCGGTACCGGACGGGCCGTCGGGCAGGTAGATCTTCACGCCGTCACCGCCGCTGCCCAGACCCTTCGTGGAGCCGAGGTAGACGAAGCCGTGCGCCGCGACGACCGTGGTCGCCGTGCCGTCGGGCAGCCTTGCCGCCAGAGGAGCGGCCGCGCTGGCCAGGCCGCTGTCGATCTGCAGCCAGCCGGCGATGCTGACGTCGGCCGCACCGCTGTTGTACAGCTCGATCGCGTCACCCACGGGGGTGGCCGTGTTGTCCGAGGAGACCTCGTTGATGCGGACGTCGGCCCAGGTGCTCACGGGCGCGACCGGCGCGAACCGGCTCGTGCCCGGCGAGCCGACGTCGCCCACGGTCGAGGCGCGGGACGCCTCGGCGTCACCGACGACAGAGACCTGCCACTGCGACGCGTCGTTGGCGCCGAGCGCGGCCGCCGTCGTCGGGACCCCGGCGACGCCCAGCGTCCGCGGACCCTTCACGGTGCCGGTGCCCTGGTCGTTGTAGGTCAGCCGGTCGACGAGGTCGGCGGCCGCGTCGGGCCCGTCGAAGAGGTTGATCTCGTCCGCGCGGCCCAGGTTGGTGGTGTTCGCGGCAAGGATCTTCACGGACCCGCTCAGGCCCCACTGGCTGCGGAACGTCCCGTCCGGGGACTCGGTGATGATCGCGAACTCACCGACCGCGAGGCTGCCCAGCGCGTCCAGCGGCACCGTCCCCGGCGCCCTGCTGTCGTCGTCGAACGACCAGCCGGCCAGGCTCACCGGGGCCGTGCCGAGGTTGGTGATCTCGACGTACTCGCCCGAGGAGAGGACCGGGTTGTACATCCACTCGGTGATCCTGACGGCAGGCGCCGCCTCGTCGGCGGACGCCGAGACGGGCAGCGCGATCGCCAGCGCGCTCACGGTGGCCAGCAGGGCGAGGGGCGCGACGGCGCGCGAGATGCCAGGTTTCACGTGCAGAGTCTGGCGAGGCCGCACATACGGACAAAGACGGCAGAGCCAACGTCAGGGAAACAGCTGGTGGTGCGTCAGTGCGCGTCGTGCTGGCGGATCTCGTCGGCCACCTTGTGCTCGACCAGCACGGGCACGAAGTCGCGGACGACCGAGCCGTCGAGCTCCGCCACCGCCGCGTCCACCTGCTCCTGCACCTGCTCGGCCGGGACCTGCGGGAACTTGGCCTCGATCCGCTCGACCACTTCGTGGAGGGCCTTCGCTTCGTCTTCGATGGGCATGGATCGAGCGTGACAGATCTCCCGGGCGCGCGCCCATCGGGCCCGTCCGGATGCGTCGGCGGCTCTCCGGTGCCACCGTCGACCGGAGACACCGACGACCGTCGAGCGAGAGAGGAACGGACATGGCTGTGACCGCATTCGGAGACTTCCCGCTGGCCGACCGCGACCGCGCGTGGGACGGCGACGCCGCCGAGAGGCGCGTCCGCGAGTGGGCGAAGGCGACGGACGAGCCGAACGAGAACTACCGCGACGCGCACGTCTGGTACGACGCGGATGCGAAGGAGAACTTCACCGCGTACAAGCTGCTCATCGCGGACGTGGTCGACGGTCGGCTGAAGGCCGTCCCGCGTGGGGTGTTCGCGGCGGCCGCCGTGATGCAGGGGTCGCGGGGCGGCGTCGACGTGCCGGACAAGGACCGCGACCGGATCAAGAGCCATCTGGCCAAGTACTACGCCAAGCTCGACGACACGCCGCCCTGGGATGACTGAGAACTCGCGACAGGGTCTTGCACCTCACGTTGCGTGAGGGCCTAGCGTCGTGAACCGCAACGGTCCCGACGACCCGAGGAGCCCACGATGACGAAGCTGGTTCCCTACCTGACGGTGCACGACGCCGAGGCGGCGATCGCGTTCTACGCCGCGGCCTTCGGGGCGCAGGAGGTCGGCGGGCGCGACGAGGGCGGCGGCCGGATCGGCTTCGCCGCGCTCGCGGTGGGCGACGACGCGTTCTACCTCTCCGACGAGTTCCACGAGTACGGCGCCTACGCGCCGGCGACGCTGGGCCACAGCTCCTGCGCGATCGTCCTCGAGGTGGCCGACGTGGACGCCGTCTACGCGGCCGCGGTCGCCGCGGGCGCGACCGCCGACCGTGAGCCGGCGGACCAGGGCGACGAGCGGCGCGGGTGGCTCGTCGACCCGTTCGGGCACCGGTGGGCGCTGCACACACCCCTGGCGTAGACGTGTCCGAGGGCGGCGAGACCTCCTGGCGGGTCGGCGAGCTCGCCGAGGTGTCCGGCCTGACCGTGCGGACGCTGCACCACTACGACGACATCGGGCTGCTGCGCCCCGACCGCTCAGCCGCCGGTCACCGGGTGTACGGCCGGGAGCACGTCGAGCGGCTGTACCGCATCAGCGTCCTGCGCCGGTTCGGCGCGACGCTCGACGAGGTCGGCCGCGCCCTCGACGACCCCGCGTGGAGCCTCGACGGTGCGCTGCGCGGTCATCTGGCCGCGCTCGAGGACCAGGTGCTGCGCATGGAGCGGTTGCTGCACCGGCTGACCGACGTGCGGGCCGACGAGCTGGTCGAACGCGCCGACGAGAACGTCTGCCGCCGCCTCCTCGCCGTCCTGGAGGACCGGCCCGTGGCCGCCATCGAGCCGCTGCGCCGGATCGCGGTCCTGGTGTACTCCGACCTCGAGGCCGCGCACCGGCACCTCGTCGACGTCTTCGGGCTGGAGCCGGGGCCGCTCGTGCGGGACGACGACGGGGTGGTGGTGCACGCCGAGGTCCGCACCGCCGACGGCATCGTCATGCTCCACCGGGTCGCCGCCCGGTGGCGGCTCGCCTCCCCGTCGATGCTCGGCGCGGCCACCGGGATGCTCGTCGTCACGGTCCGGGACGTCGACGCGCACCACGCGGCAGTCGTCGCCCGGGGCGGAACGATCACGTTCCCACCGGAGGACCAGGCCTACGGCGTGCGGGAGTACGGGGCGCTGGGGCCGGAGGGGGAGCCGTGGTCGTTCTGGGCGCCGCTGCCGAAGGGCTGACGCGTCAGACGCGTCCGAGGACGGCCGCAAGGGCCGATGCACATGGTCTTCAGGGCGGCGAGCGTACTTTGCGCGCGCAGGGTCGTCGACGTCAGCACAGGTCCGGCCCTGGCCGGCCGGCACCGACCCATCGTTCGAGGGCGCTCGGTGCGAACACCTCGTCGATCACCGTGAACGCGACGCCGGTGATGCCGACGACGTCGCTGTCGAGCGAGCGAGCGATGACGAGGTCACGCGTCGCCAAGGGCAGCGATCGCTCGTAGATCGCCTGCCGGACGGCCGCGAGGAGGAGGTCTCCCGACTCGGCGACGTGCCCGCCGAGGATGATGAGCGCAGGGTTGAGCGTGTTGATCAGCGACGCGAGCATCTCGCCCACCCGACGCCCCGCGGTCCGCAGGAGCTCGGCGGTCGTGCGGTCGCCGTGCTCGGCCGCTTCGGTGAGGTGCCGGACGGTGAGGGTGCCGTCCCGTTCGAGCAGGCCGGCAAGGATCGGGCTCGTGCCGTCCTGGGCCGCGCCACGCGCCTGGGCGACGAGTGCCGCGCCGCCCGCGACCGCCTCGAGGCAGTCGGTGCGCCCGCACCGGCACGGCACGCCGAGCTGCTCGCGTACCGCGATGTGACCGACGTCGCCGGCGACTCCCTGGGCTCCCCGGTGCAGGCCGCCGCGGGACACGACCCCGGCGCCGATGCCGGTGCCGATCTTGACGTACACCACGTCGCTGCGGCCGCGCGCGACGCCCGTGCGGAGCTCGCCGAGAGCCATGGCGTTCACGTCGTTGTCGACCCACACGGGCACGGGCCACGTGCGCTGGACGTGCTCGCGGATCGGGTAGTCGTCCCAGCCCGGCATGATCGGTGGGGACACGGGACGCGCGGTCGAGAACTCCACCGGACCGGGCACACCGAGACCCACGCCCCACACCCGCGCCTCGGGCTGGTCGACGGACACGGCGTCGAGCAGCTCGCGCCACAGCTCCAGGACGAGGTCGAGGGCGGGTACCGGTCCGTCGGCGATGCTGTGCGTCCGGTAGGTCTGCGTCAGCACCTGCCCGGAGAGGTCGGCGAGCCCGGCGCTCACGCCCGTCGCGCCGAAGGCCGCGACCAGGACGAGTCCGGTCTCCGGCTCGAACCGCAGCCGGCGAGGAGCGCGCCCACCGGTCGACGGGCCCAGGGCGCCCTCGGACAGGAGTCCGAGCTCGATCAGCTCGGCGACGCGCTGGGCGACGACCTTGCGCCCGAGCCCCGTCAGGTGCTCGACCTCGGACCGGGTGGAGGCGCTGCCGCTGCGCACGAGGTCGAGCACGGCGGACAGCGACGTGATGCGGGGGTCGAGCACGGACCGCGACGGCGCGGAGGGCGACGGGTTCATGGCTACCACCGGGACATCATGGCCGACGAGGGATCGCCCCATGGCTGGTTCGGTGCGTGAGGTGTCGAACCATGCACATCTGCGCCCGATCGGCGGGCAGTGCGCGAAGGCGGGTCCGCCTCGACGAGGACGGACCCACCTTCGTGCAGCGATCGAGCAGGGAAGGTCAGAACCTGACGGTCTGGAGGTACTCGAGACCTGCGAGGCTCGGACCGAACGGGTCGTAGGTCGGGTCCGTGAACGGCGGGTCGCGCTCGATGACGTAGTACTTGATGCCCTTCCCAGCCGCCGCGAAGATGCTCGGGAAGTCGATCGTGCCCTGGCCCACGGTGGTGATCGACCCGTCATCAGCCATGTCCTTCACGTGGAACAGCTTGATCCGGTCGCCGTACTTGTGAATGACCGTGATCGGGTCGACGCCGGCCTTGGTGACCCAGTAGAGGTCGAGCTCGAAGACGACGTTCTTCGACCGGGTGTACTTCTGCAGCAGGTCGTAGCCTGTCGTGCCCTCGACCGGCGCGAACTCCCAGTCGTGCGAGTGGACCATGTACCGCAGTCCCTGCTTGCGGGCCAGCTCGCCGAAGTGGTCGATCTTCTTCGCGAACGCGATCCACTCCGCGGCCGTCGTGAAGGTCCTCGGGTCGGCCCCGGCTCCGACGTACGGCGAGCCGATCTCCTTCGCGATCGCCACCTTGGCGTTCCACTCGTCGTCCGTGGTGTCCATGGTGATCGACGTGTGCAGCCCCGACGCCTTGAGGCCGTACTTGTCCAGCAGCGCCCGGTACTGGGACGCCCCCAGACCCTGGAAGCTCGTGTAGTCGACCGGTTCGACGTTGCGGTAGCCCGCCGCGGAGAGCCGGCTCAGCACCTCTTCCTGGCGGGCCTGCGCCTCGGGTGACGCGTCGAACCCGATGTAGGCGAAGAAGTTGAAGAGCTGGACGCTGATCTCGTGGTCGGAGATCGACTTCCCGTGCTTCTGTGGTTCATGACCGCCGCCCGGGCCTGCGGACGCGGCCCCGGCGAAGCCGAGAGTCATCGCTACCGCCGTGGCCGCGACCACGGCCAGTCGTCCTGCAGTGGACCTCTTTATCCATCGCAACGCCATCACTCCTTCGATCGGAGCCACCCTTGGCCCCTCGGTGCGGACTCAGCAAGGTTCTGCGCGTTGCGCGCATAAGTCAAGCCTTGACGCACGGAAGTTTGTCTGATCTGCCGGAGATCTCCGCCGTTCCGCGGGGCAGATCGACGCGCAACCGAACCAGTGGCCCGTGGCGGGTGGGCGCACCTGACGCGTCCGGCGTGTTCAGGCGTCGTGCGTGACCGCGATCCAGTCGGGCGAGCGGCTGCCGGGACGATAGGGCGCCGACCGCCGCTTGGCGACGACGCCCGCGAGCCGGTTCGCCCGGCTCGCGGCCAGGACGTCCGACCCTGGGCCGTCGAACGACGGGGGAGTCTGCCAGGACGCGCCGGTGAGGGCGAGGCCCTCGAGCAGGCTGCGGCGCTCGTCGTAGGAGAGCGCGACCGTCGACGTCCCGTCGAGGTGGAGCACGTCGAACACGAGATAGACCACGGGCACGGTGCGGGCCAGCCGTCGGGCCGCCGGCGCGTCCGTCACCTCAACGCGCTGCTGGAGCAGGCCGTCGTCCGGGGCGCCGCCGGAGTCGAAGGCCACGAGCTCCCCGTCGAGCACCACGGGCGTCGAGCCGACCTGCAGGCCCATCGCGGCGATCTCGGGGTAGGAACGCGTGATGTCCTGGTCGTCGCGGGACATGAGCCGCACGCGGCCGCCGTCGACGTACGCGACCGCGCGCACGCCGTCCCACGTCATCTCGTACGCCCAGTCCTCGTCGTCGGTGGGCAGCCCGCCCGCGGACGCGAGCATCGGCCGGACGAGGTCCGGCAGAGGCTGCCAGTCCGGCCGCGTCGGCGGGTCCATGCGGTGCACCATCCAGCTCTTGCCGTCGTCCGGGGCGCCGGCCGGCCGGCCCTTCGGGCGGGTGGCGAACAGCACGTACCGACCCTGGACGCGCTCGCCGTGCAGCACCACCTGCACCTCGCGGTCGGACCACTTCACCAGGTCGTACGTGCCGTGATCCCAGACGGTGACCTGACCGCCGCCGTACTCGCCCTCTCCGATCCGGCCCTCGAACGTCGCGTACTCGAGCGGGTGGTCCTCGGTGTGGACCGCCAGGTGGTTGGTCATCTGGTCCTGCGGCAACCCCTTGGGCACCGCCCAGGACACGAGCACCCCGTCGCGCTCGAGACGGAAGTCCCAGTGCAGCGCGCGGGCGTGGTGCTCCTGGATGACGAACGACCGGCCGTCACCCGGCGGCGGTCCCTCGCCCGGCGCCGGCACGGGCTCGGGTGTGCGCGCCGGGTCCCGCTTCGCGCGGTACTCGGCGAGCCGCTCGCCGTCGTCGCTCCGATCGGGCACGACCCGAGTCTCCCGCCGTCGGGCCCGGACGGCGAGGGGATCGACGGCGGCGAGAGGGTCTGGTCGACGGCGCCCGCGGACCGTGCGACGACGGACGCGGCGTCAGTCATCCGTCCCCGCTTCGCCAGTGCCTGAGAGGAAGGCCCCGACCCCGGTCAGCGGGTGAGCTGATCCCGCAGCCGGGCGAGCCGGTCCCGCAGGGCCGACGGCACCCGGTCGCCGAAGATCGCGAAGAACTCCTCGGTCAGGTCGGCCTCGAGAGCCCAGGAGTCGGGGTCGATCGCGAACAGCTGGTCCAGCGCCCCCTCGTCGAGGTCGAGTCCCCGCGTGTCGAGGGCCCCGGGCGCGGGCAGCAGGCCCACCGGACTCGGCACGGCGCCCACGTCCGTGCGCAGGCCGCGCGCGCGGTCGACCTGCTCGACCATCCAGGCGAGCACGCGCGAGTTCTCGCCGAACCCGGGCCACAGGAACCGGCCGTCGTCGTCCTTGCGGAACCAGTTGACCTGGAAGACGAGCGGGCGGTGCGAGGCGTCGAGGGAGGCCCCGACGCGCAGCCAGTGCGCCCAGTGGTCGGCCATGTCGTAGCCGCAGAACGGCATCATCGCGAACGGGTCGCGACGCAGCTCGCCGACGACGCCCTCGGCCGCGGCCGTGCGCTCCGACGAGATCGTCGCGCCCATGAACACGCCGTGCTCCCAGCTCTCCGCCTGGGCGACGAGCGGGACGTTGGTCGCCCTGCGGCCGCCGAACACGATCGCGTCGAGAGCCACGCCCTCGGGCGCGTCCCAGCCGTCGGCGATCGTCGGGCACTGGTCGGCCGCGACCGTGAACCGGGAGTTGGGGTGAGCGGCCGGGCGGTCGGCGTCCGGGGTCCAGGCGCGACCGGTCCAGTCCACGAGGTGCGGGGGAGCCTCCTGCGTCAGCCCTTCCCACCACACGTCGCCCTCGGGCGTCAGCGCCACGTTGGTGAAGATCGTGTCGCGGCGCAGCGTCTCGATCGCCGCGGGGTTCGTCGTCGGACTGGTGCCCGGCGCGACCCCGAAGAAGCCCGCCTCCGGGTTGATCGCCCGCAGCGAGCCGTCCGGGCCGGGGCGCAGCCAGGCGATGTCGTCGCCGATCGTCTCGACGCGCCAGCCCGGCAGCGTGGGGACGAGCATCGCCAGGTTCGTCTTGCCGCAGGCCGAGGGGAACGCGGCGGCCACGTGGTAGCGGCGACCCTGTGGCGAGGTGAGCCGGACCAGGAGCATGTGCTCCGCCAGCCAGCCCTCGTCGCGGCCCATCACCGAGGCGATGCGCAGCGCGAAGCACTTCTTGCCCAGCAGCGCGTTCCCGCCGTAGCCCGAGCCGTACGACCAGATCTCGCGGGTCTCGGGGAAGTGGGCGATGTACTTCGTCGGGTTGCACGGCCACGGCACGTCTCGCTCGCCGTCCTGCAGGGGAGAGCCGAGGGAGTGCACGGCGGGCACGAACGGCGCGCCCGCCTCGACCAGGTCGAGCACCGCGCGCCCGACGCGGGTCATCACGTGCATGCTCACGACGACGTACGGGGAGTCGGTGACCTGGACGCCTACCTGGGACAGCGGTCCGCCCACCGGGCCCATCGAGAAGGGCACGACGTACATCGTGCGGCCGCGCATGCTCCCGGCGAACACCGTGTCGAGCTCCGCGCGCATGGCGGACGGCTCGCGCCAGTTGTTGGTCGGCCCCGCGTCGGCCTCGTCGGCCGGGCAGATGAACGTCCTCCCCTCGACCCGCGCGACGTCGTCGGGGTCGGAGCGCGCAAGGTAGCTGCCCGGGCGCAGGTCGGGGTCGAGCGGCAGGAGCGTCCCGGTGCGCACCATCTGCTCGACGAGCGCCCGGCGTTCACCGTCGGAACCGTCGCACCACACCACGGCGTCCGGCTCGGTCAGCTCGGCGACGGCCTCGACCCACGCGTGCACGTCGCCCCTGACGGCCGCCGCCGTGACGTCCGCGAGGGAGGTCACGTGACTGCGAGCAACGACGGGGGACTCGGACAGCAAGGTCATCTCGGTGTCTCCTTCGGCGGACCTCCGGTGGTCCGCGCTCTGCGATATCACCATCGTTTCGTCACACCGAGTCGATCTGAGGCCCTCGCGCGGCGTCAAGAATCAAGGAATTTGACCGAGAGTCAGATTCGACGCGGTCTCGACGGGTCCCCGGCTCGCGATGAGCCGTCGACGGGCGCCATCGGGTCAGCTGAGCCGAGCGGCGAGCTCCTCGGAGCCCCGTGCCAGGAGCGTCACGTCGGCGCCAAGGAGCACGAACGACGCGCCGGCATCGACGTACGAGCGCGCCAGGGCCGGGTCGAACGCGTTGACACCGACCGGCTTGCCCGCCCCGCGCACGGCCTCGAACGCCCGGTGCACGGCGGCGACGACGTCCGGGTGGCCCTGCTCGCCGAGCAGCCCCATCGAGGCGGCGAGGTCCGACGGCCCGACGAAGACGCCGTCGACGCCGTCGACCGCCGCGATCGCGTCGGCAGCGTCCACGCCCTCGGCGGTCTCGATCTGCACGAACAGCGACACGTGGTCGTCGGCGTGCTCCAGGTACCCGTCGACGCGGTTCCACCGGGCCGAGCGCGCGAGCGCGGAGCCGACGCCACGGCGTCCGCGGGGCGGGTAGCGGACGGCCTCGACAGCGGCCCGCGCCGACTCCGCCGACGACACCATGGGCACGAGGAGGTTCTGCGCCCCGAGGTCGAGCACCTGCTGGATGAGGACGGCGTCGCCGGTCGACACCCGCACGACCGGGGTCACGGGGTAGTCGGCGACGGCCTGGAGCTGCGCGAGCACGGACTCCAGCCCGTTGGGCGAGTGCTCCATGTCGACGAGCAGCCAGTCCAGCCCGGAGCCGGCACAGATCTCCGCGACCAGGGGGCTGCCCGTGCACACCCACATGCCGGCCAGCGGCCGGTCGGCCGCCGCGAGGGCGTCGCGGAACGTCGGCGTCAGTCGAAGCGGCATGTGATCGTCCCCAGGTCGCGGTAGTCGGCCAGCACGGTGTCGCCCGGGTGCACCCACATCGGACGGGTGAACGAGCCCGCGAGCACGAGCTCGCCGGCCTCGAGACGGTCGCCGTGCTGGGCCAGCTTGTTCGCCAGCCAGACGACGCCCCTGGCGGGATGGTCGAGCACGGCACCCGCGACGCCGGACTCCTCGACCTCCCCGTTCCGGTACAGCAGCGCGGCGACCCAGCGCAGGTCGACGTCGCCGGGCGCGACGTGGGTGGTGCCGAGGACCATCGCTCCCATCGCCGCGTTGTCGCTGATGGTGTCGACGATCGTGCGTCCCTCCAGCTCGATGCGGGACGACAGGATCTCGAGGGCGGGCACCACGTACTCGGTGGCCCGCAGGACGTCGTCGAGGGTCGCGTCCCTGTCGACGGGCTCGGCCAGCCGGAACGCCAGCTCGACCTCGATGCGGACGTTCGAGAACCGGGCGTGCTCGACGACCGAACCGCTCTCGACGACCATGTCGTCGAAGATGGCCCCGTAGTCCGGCTCGTCGATGCCGGTCGCCACCTGCATGACCTTCGACGTCAGGCCGATCTTGTGGCCGACGGGCCGCCGACCGGCGGACACCGCCCGGCGCCGCCACTCGCCCTGGACCGCGTACGCGTCCTCGACGGTCATGCCGGGGTGGCGGGCGGTCAGCAGCGGCACCGTGGCGCGGTCGCGCTCCGCGACGGCGAGCTCGTCGGCGATCGCCGTGATGGTGCCGGAGGGCAACGACGACCCGGTCACAGCTGGTGACCCAGCTTGTACTCGCCCTGCTTCCAGCTCGGAAGCTCGTCGGGAGCGTCGCCCTTGCGGGTGTACGAGAAGCCGTCCGCGCCGATCGTCACCTCCATCTCGCTGGTGTCCGTGCGCGCGACGACCGGCTGCGGGACACCGTCGAGGTCGAGCACCAGGGACGCCTCGGTGTACCAGGACGGGACGACGGGGTTGCCCCACCAGTCCCGGCGCTGGTTGTCGTGGACGTCCCAGGTGACGACCGGGTTGTCCGGGTCGCCCGTGTAGTAGTCCTGGGTGTAGATCTCGAAGCGGTGCCCGTCGGGGTCGCGCAGGTAGAGGTAGAACGCGTTGGACACCCCGTGGCGACCGGGACCCCGCTCGATCCGGTCCGACATCCGCAGCGCACCGAGCTGGTCGCAGATCGCCAGGATGTTGTGCTTCTCGTGGGTCGCGAAGGCGACGTGGTGCAGGCGCGGGCCGTTCCCGCCGGTCATCGCGGTGTCGTGGACGGTCGGCTTGCGACGCATCCAGGCCGCGTAGGTGGTGCCGGCCTCGTCCTGGATGTCCTCGGTCACCCGGAACCCGAGGTCCTCCATGTACGCCACGGCGCGCGGCACGTCGGGGGTCACCTGGTTGAAGTGGTCGAGGCGCACCAGGGTGCCCGGCGTGTAGAGGTCGTAGCGCCACGCGAGCCGCTCGACGTGCTGGACGTCGTGGAAGAACTCGTAGGGGAACCCCAGCGGGTCCTGCACGCGCACCGAGTCTCCGATGCCCTTCACGAAGCCCTCCGGCCGCCGCTCGACCCGGCACCCGAGCTCGCCGTAGAACGCGACCGCCTTGTCGAGGTCCTCGGGGGAGCGGACGCGGAACGAGAGCGCGGCGACCGCCGCGACGGGCCCCGCGCGCAGGACGAGGTTGTGGTGGATGAACTCCTCGAAGCTGCGCAGGTAGACGCACTCGTCGTCCTCCTCGGTCACGACCAGACCGAGGACGTCCACGTAGAAGCTGCGCGACGCCGCGAGGTCGGTGACGACGAGCTCCATCGAGGCGGCGCGCAGGATGTCGGGTGGCGGCGACGACGGCGTCGGGATGGGGTCGGCGGTCCGGATCGGGTCGTCGGCGGTCACGACGGGCTCGGTCCCGTCCGGGGTGATCGGGGTGCTCACGTCAGCGTCCTTTGCCGAAGGTCGGGTGGTGCGGCTCGCCCAGCGTCACGTGCACGGCCTGCTGGTGGGTGTAGAAGTCGATCGAGCGGTAGCCGCCCTCGTGGCCGAGCCCGGAGGCCTTGACCCCGCCGAACGGGGTCCGCAGGTCGCGGACGTTGTTGCTGTTGAGCCAGACCATCCCCGACTCGACCGCCTGGGCGAAGGTGTGCGCGCGGCGCAGGTCGTTCGTCCACACGTACGCCGCGAGCCCGTACCTCACGCCGTTGGCCAGCGCGAGCGCCTCCTCCTCGGTGTCGAACGGCGTGATGGCGACGACGGGGCCGAAGATCTCCTCCTGGAAGATCCGCGCGTCGGCCGGGACGTCGGCGAAGACCGTCGGCGCCACGTAGTTGCCGGTCGGGAATCCGTCGGGCCGACCGCCGCCGGCGACCAGACGCCCCTCGGCCCGGCCGATCTCGATGTAGCCCATGACCTTCTCGTAGTGCTCCGGGTGCACGAGGGCGCCGACCTCGGTGCTCGCCTCGTGCGGGGGACCGACGACGACGCGCTTGGCCTGGGCCGCGTAGCGCTCGACGAACTCGTCGTAGATCTCGCGCTGGACCAGGATCCGGCTGCCCGCCGTGCACCGCTCGCCGTTGAGCGAGAACACCCCGAAGATCGTCGCGTCGATCGCCGCCTCGAGGTCCGCGTCGGCGAAGACGACGGCGGGGGACTTGCCCCCGAGCTCCATCGAGAGGCCCTTGAGGTGCGGCGCCGCGTTGGCGAAGATGAGCTGCCCGGTCCGGCTCTCGCCCGTGAACGAGATGAGCGGGACGTCGGGGTGCTTGACCAGGGCGTCGCCCGCCTCCTCCCCGAGTCCGTGCACGAGGTTGAACACGCCCGTCGGCACGCCCGCCTCCTCGAAGATCCCGGCCCACAGGGACGCCGACAGCGGCGTGAACTCCGCAGGCTTGAGGACGACCGTGTTGCCGGTCGCCAGCGCGGGTCCGAGCTTCCACGACTCGAGCATGAACGGCGTGTTCCAGGGCGTGATGAGGCCGGCGACTCCGATCGGCTTGCGGTTGACGTAGTTGAGCTGCCGCCCGGGCACCTTGAACGCGTCGTCGGCCTGGGCGACGACGAGGTCGGCGAAGAACCGGAAGTTCTCCGCGGCCCGCCGGGCCTGGCCGAGCGCCTGGGTGATCGGCAGGCCGGAGTCGAAGCTCTCGAGCTCGGCCAGCCGGGCGTCGCGGGACTCGACGATGTCCGCGATCCGGTGCAGGACGCGCGAGCGCTCGCGGGGCAGCATCCGCGGCCAGGGACCGTTCTCGAACGCGTGCCGTGCCGCCGCGACGGCACGGTCGACGTCCGCGGCCTGACCCGCAGCGGCGTGCAGGTACGTCTCGTTCGACACCGGGTCGAGCACCCCGAACGTCCCGCCGTCCGCGGAGTCGGCGTGCTCGCCGCCGATGTAGTGCTGGAGGCGCGAGGGGAGGTCGGCGGGCAGGTGGGTCTCAGCCATGGGTGGCCTCTTCCAGTGCGGTCGTCACGTCAGGGTGCTCGTGGCTCAGGTACGCGGCGAGCGTGGCCGAGCGGTGCCGGCGGGCGGCACGCTCGATGTCGGCCAGCGGTGCGCCGGTCTCGATGAGGTCGACGATGGTCTCGTGCTCGCGCACGGACTCCTGCGCGCGGCCGGGCACGAAGCTGAACGTCGAGTCGCGCAGGTGGCCCAGCCGCACCCACTCGGCCTCGACGAGCGCGAGCATGCGCGGGTTCGGGCAGGCGGCGAAGAGCACCGCGTGGAACCGCTGGTTCAGCGAGGTGAACAACCGCGGGTCGAAGTCGTCGAGCGACTCGACCAGCCGGCGGTTGAGCTCGCGCGCGTGCCGCAGGTCGTCGGTGGTCAGGCGTCGGGCGGCGAGCGCGGTGGCCGATCCCTCGAGGATGGCGAGGGTCTCCATGCTGTGCCGGTACTGGGTGTCGTCGATCATCGACACCCGCGCCCCGACGTTCCGCTCGTACGTCACCAGGCCCTCCGCCTCGAGCCGACGGATCGCCTCGCGCACCGGCACGACGCTCATGTCGAGCTCGTCGGCGATCGAGCCGAGGACGAGCCGGTAGCCCGGCGCCAGCTCCTGGCGGGAGATCCGCTCCTTGAGCCAGAGGTAGGCCCGCTGCGACTTGCTCCGTTCGCTCACCGGTCGCGCCTTCGTGCGTCGAACCGCGCCTTCCACTGCGCGTTCATGGGGAAGAGGCCGTCGACCGGGTGACCGGCGGCGACCTGCTCGGCGATCCAGCCGTCCTCCTCCTCCTGGGCGAGGGTCGCGTCCACGACCTCCTCGACGAGGGCCGGGGGGATGACGACGACGCCGTCCCGGTCGCCGACCACGACGTCGCCGGGCTCGACGGTCGTCCCGCCGCAGGCGACCGCGACGTCGACGTCCCACGGCACGTGCCGACGACCGAGCACCGCGGGGTGCGCGCCGGCCGAGTAGACGGGGATGCCGACGGCGGCGACCGCGTCGACGTCGCGCACGCCACCGTCGGTGACGATGCCGGCGGCGCCGCGCACGTGGGCGCGCAGGGCGAGGATGTCGCCGAACGTCCCGGACCCGGTCTCGCCCCGCGCCTCGATGACGATCACCTCGCCCTCGCCGACGGCGTCGAAGGCGCGCTTCTGGGCGTTCTGCCCGCCGCCGTGGGTGGCGAAGAGATCCTCGCGGGCGGGCACGAACCGCAGGGTGCGTGCCGTGCCGACGAGCTTGGCTCCGGGGTGCATCGGCTGCACCCCGTCGATCGTGACGGCGTTCAGACCCCGCTTGCGCAGCTGTGCGCTGAGCCCGGCGACCGGCGCCCGCACCAGCTTCTCGCGCAGCTCCGGCGTGAGGCGGACGCGGACGGGCTCGGACGTCCCCGCTCCCCACGCTTCGGCGCGCTGCACGTCGTCGACGGCGGGCAACGACCCGAGCGCGCCGTCGAACGGGTGCGCGCCCTGGGTGACGGTCGTGACGAGTCGGCCCGAGGTCGGCGCCCCAGCCGCGTCCGGCGCGTCCACCTCGACCTCGACCACGTCGCCGGGGACGACCACCGACGAGCCCGCCGGGGTGCCCGTCAGGATGATGTCGCCGGGCTCGAGCGTGAGGTGCTGCGAGAGGTCGGCCACCAGCTGCTCGAGGGGGAACAGCAGGCCCGCGGTCGTGTCGTCCTGGCGCGGCTCGCCGTTGACCCACGTCCGCAGCCGCAGCGCACCGGGGTCGACGGCCCGGGCGTCCAGGAGGCCGGGACCGACCGGGGTGAACCCGTCGCCGCCCTTGGACCGGACGTTCGAGCCCCGGTCGTTCGCGCGCAGGTCGTACAGCCCGAGGTCGTTCGCCGCCGTGACCCAGGCGACGTGGTCCCACGCGCGCTCGAGCGGGACGCGTCGTGCCGTGGTGCCGACGACGAGCGCGATCTCTCCCTCGAAGGCCAGCAGCTCGGTGCCGAGCGGACGTTCGACGGTGCCACCGGAGGCGGCCACGGAGCTCGACGGCTTGAAGAAGTACGAGGGGTGGGTCGGGCGGCGGCCGCGCTGGTCGGCACGCGAGGCGTAGCTGAGGTGGATCGCGACGATCTTGCCCGGGCGGCCGGGAAGCGCGGAGAACCTGGCGTCCGCGCCGCCGTTGGTGTCGTGGGTCATGGCTCCCTCGTCTGGTGGTGAGATGTCGGTCGTCCGCCGGCCTCAGCCGCTCGCCCGGGTGATCTCCTCCCAGAACGGTGCGACCACCGACCCGGAGATCCGCAGGTCCAGGAGCAGGAACGGGCGTTCGTCGGCCGGTCGGGCGCGCCACGTGGTGAGCGCCTCGAGGTCCTCCACCGACCGGACGGCCACGCCCTGCGCACCGAGCGCGGTGGCCACTCCGGCGAAGTCGACGTCCGGGATGAGCATCGGCTCGCGCGCCAGACCCTTGCGACCGTAGAGGTGCATCTCCGCGCTGTACGCCCCGTCGTTCCACACGACCGCGATCCCGTGCCCGGCCGCGACCCGCACCGCCGACTCCAGGTCGGACAGGGCCATGAGCCCGCCGCCGTCCCCGGTCGTCAGCACCACCGTGGCCTCGGGCCGGGCGAGCGCCGCGCCCACCATGCTGGGGAAGCCGAGCCCGATCGCCTGGAACGCGGTGCCGACCATCACCATCCGGTCCGGCGCGGTCACCGGCCAGTACATGTTCGACCAGCCCAGGAAGTGCCCGCCGTCCGAGACGACCACCCGGTCCTCGGGCAGCAGCTCCCCGAGGCGCGCCGCCGCGGTGCGGGGGTCGAGCCGGCCGTCCGGGGCGGTCCCGTCGCCGGGCTCGTGCCGGCGCGCAGCGGCCAGGTCGACGGACTCGCGCCATCCGCTGGGTTCGGCGTCCGCGAGCTGGTCGAGGATCGCCTCCGCGACGACCGTGGCGTCCCCGCGGACGTACCCACCCACGTGCGGGTGGGTCGCGGCGGGTGCGACGTCGACCTGGAAGACCCGGCACCCCGGCGCGAAGAGGTCCCCGAACCGCATCGTGAACTGGTTGAGCGAGGCGCCCACCACGAGCGCGACGTCGGCCTCGCGGACCAGCGCCATGGCCTCCTGTGCGCCGAACCCGCCGGAGACGCCGAGGTCGAACTCGGTCCGGGGGAAGACCCCGCGCCCCAGCGCCGTCGTGGTCGTCAGCGCGCCTGTGGCGTCGGCGATCGCGCCGAGGGCCTCGCCCGCACCGGCCGCCCAGGCACCGCGTCCCGCCAGGAGCAGCGGGCGCCGTGCAGCGGCGAGGGCGAGGGCGATCGCCCGCACGACTCCGACGGCGAACTCCCCGCGCACGGCGAGCGGCGGGGGAAGGCGGGGGACCGGCGTCTCGGGCACCGGGCCGGTGTCCAGGGTCGCGACGTCGTAGGGGATCGCGAGCACCGTCGGCACCCGGTAGGTCAGCGCGTGCTCGACCGCGATGACGGTCGTGGCGGCGGCGTCGGTGCGGCCCACGGTGTACGTGCGGGCGCCGACGGCCGAGGCCATCGCGATCTGGTCGACGTCCCAGGGGCGGGGCCCGGAGGTCGGCTCGTCGCCGACGACGAGGACGAGCGGCACGTGGGCCTGCACCGCCTCGGCGAGGGCGGTGAGCGTGTTGGTGAACCCGGCGCCGTAGGTCGTCGTCGCGGCGGCGAGCCGGCCGGAGGTCCGGTGGAACGCGTCGGCCGCGACGACGGCGCCGGCCTCGTGCCGCACGGGGACGAAGTCCGCGTCGGTCTGGCAGGTCAGGGCGTCGAGGAAGTAGGCGTTGCCGTTGCCCATCACCCCGAACACGTGGTCGACGTGCGCGGCCAGCGTGATCGCGACGTGCGCGGAAACCGTCGGCATCTGAGCAGGGCCTCCCGGACCAGGTCGACCGCAGCGGCATCGATGCGGTTCGAGGAGATAATATACGATCGGTCCCACCTCGACATCGACGTCAGAGGAGTCGCATGCAGTTCCACGACCACGGTTACGTCTCCGGCGACCCGCGCGTCCAGCCCGCGGCCGGCGTCGGCCTCGACCGGCCCGACGAGCTTCCCGACGAGGTGGACGTCCTCGTCGTCGGCACCGGTCCGGCCGGAATGATCACGGCCGCGCAGCTGTCGCAGTTCCCGGGCATCACCACGCGGATCGTCGACCGGCGCGAGGGACGGCTGGCGATCGGCCAGGCGGACGGGATCCAGCCGCGCAGTGTCGAGACGTTCCAGGCCTTCGGGTTCGCCGGACGGATCGCCGAGGAGTCCTACCGGGTCATGGAGGTCTGCTTCTGGCACCCGGACCCGGACGACCCCACCCGGATCGTCCGCGGTGAGCGCACGCCCGACGACCCGTCCGGGATCAGCGAGTTCCCGCACCTCTATGTCAACCAGGCCCGCGTGCTCGACTACTTCGCCGAGTTCATGGCGAACGCCCCGACGCGGATGGCGCCCGACTACGGCTACGAGTTCCGTGACCTCGAGATCGCCGACGGCGGCGACCACCCGGTCACCGTGCACCTCGCGCGCACCTGCGGCCCGGACGTCGGGCAGGAGAAGGTCGTCCGCGCGAGGTACGTGGTCGGCGCCGACGGCGCGCACAGCGGCGTCCGGCGGTCCATCGGCTGCACGGCGGTGGGCGGCTCCGCGGCCCATGCCTGGGGCGTCATGGACGTCCTCGCCGTGACCGACTTCCCGGACATCCGCCGCAAGTGCGCGATCCAGTCCGGCTCCGGCGGCAGCATCCTGCTCATCCCGCGCGAGGGCGGGCAACTGTTCCGGATGTACGTAGACCTCGGCGAGGCCCGGGCCGACAACCACGACGCGCTGCGCGGCACGACCGTCGAGCAGATCGTCGCCCACGCGAACGCGATCCTGAGCCCGTACTCGCTCGACGTGAAGAACGTCGCCTGGCACAGCGTCTACGAGGTCGGCCACCGGGTCACCGACCGGTTCGACGACGTCCCTCTCGACCAGATCGGCGTGCGCGCCCCGCGTGTGTTCATCGAGGGCGACGCCTGCCACACGCACAGTGCGAAGGCCGGCCAGGGCATGAACGTCTCGATGCAGGACGGCTTCAACCTCGGCTGGAAGCTCGGCTACGTCCTGTCCGGCCGCAGTCCGCAGAGCCTGTTGGCCACCTACTCGGCCGAGCGCCAGGTCATCGCGCAGAACCTCATCGACTTCGACAAGCAGTGGTCGTCGCTCATGGCGAAGAAGCCCGAGGAGTTCTCCAACCGGGCCGAGCTCGCGGACTTCTACGTGCAGACCACCGAGTTCCTCTTCGGGTTCATGACGCAGTACCCGCCGTCGATGCTCGTCGCCGAGCCCGCCCACCAGGACCTGGCCACCGGGTTCCCCGTCGGGAAGCGGTTCAAGTCCGCCCCGGTCGTGCGCGTCGCCGACTCCAACCCCCGGCACCTCGGGCACGAGCACCGCGCCGACGGCCGCTGGCGCGTCTACGCCTTCGCCGACGCGGACGCCTCCGCGCTGGCGACGTGGTCCGACTGGATGGCGGCCTCACCCGACTCCCCAGTGGTCGCGCACACGGGCGAGGGGGAGGAGGTCGACGCCGTCCTGGACCTCAAGGTGGTCTACCAGCAGCGGCACGACGCGGTCGACGTCGCGGAGGTGCCGGAGCTCTTCCGCCCGCGCACCGGGCCGTTCGGGCTGGTCGACCACGAGTTGGTGTTCGCGACCCACCCGGACGAGGACATCTTCGAGCTGCGGGGCATCGACCGCGCCGGCTGCGTCGTCGTCGTGCGGCCCGACCAGTACGTCGCGGCGGTCCTGCCGCTGCACGCCACGGACGAGCTCGCGGCGTTCTTCCGGCAGCACCTGCTCGTGCGGGACCGGCAGCCGGTCGCGTAGAGGTCAGCGGCTGACCGCGGCCTCGCGGGCGAGCCGGGCCGGCGTCTCGTCGTCGAACTCCGCGAAGAATCCGCCCACCCGGTCGGTGAGCTCGCCCATGCCGTCGCACGCGAACAGGATCGGCTGGTAGTGCGAGATGTCGTACTCCAGGGTGGCCATCGCGTGGAAGTCGACGGGACGCACGTCCGCGCCGCGGAACTCCTCGATCTCGCCGTACGAGGAGAGCAGACCTGCGCCGTACGCGCGCAGCTCGCCGGCCTCGTACATCACGCCGAACTCGATGGTGAACCAGAAGACGTCCGCCACGTACTGCAGCCCCTCGGGCGTCTGGCACCGTCGCGCGGCCTCGCCCGCGCGGCGCTTCACGTCCGCGATCGCGGGGTTCGCGAGCAGGTTGCAGTGCCCCACCACCTCGTGGAGGATGTCCGGCTCCGGCGTGTAGAGCGGTTGCGACGGGTGCCGCAGGTACTGGGTGGAGTGGAAGATCCCGTCGGCCAGCGATCCGTAGAACACGTCGAGCGGGACGAGCCCGGCGGCCGGGTGCAGCCGGAAGCCGCTGAGCGGCTCGAGCCCGTCGCTGACCTCGTCGAGCTGAGGCACGCGGTCGCTCGGGAGGGCGAGGGCTTCCTTGCCCTCCAGGAAGCCGCGGATGGCGAGCCGCTCGTGCTTGGGCGCGAGCTCGCGGCACACGGTCGCCCAGATCTCGTTCTCCGAGTCGGTGTACTCCACGCGCGGCACGGGGTCGCCCGGCCGCCACGCGAGTGCCGGGGCGGCGATCTCGTTGCGACGACGGCGGTACTCCTCGTCGTTCGCACCGGGGTGGTCGTCCGCCAGGTGCACGGTGGCCTTGCCGTCCTTGTCGGCGGTGACAGGGGCGTACAGCTGACCTTCTTCGAACATGGCTCCGTTGTACGCCGAAAACAGGGGCGACGCATCCTCCGTGAACCCGGAGCCACCCGGTCTCGTGTCAACAGGTGTCGGGCCTGTCCCGGGCCCGCGGAGAAAGGGTTGACGATGAAGACGATCCTGAGGCGCGCAGCGATGGCGGGGGCGGTCGTGGCGACTGTCGGGCTGCTGGGGGCTCCCGCGGCCTTCGCCGACGGCGGGCACGGAGGTGGTGGCGGGCGGACGATCCTGACCGCGGAGGTCGCCGGCAGCCTGACGACCGACCCGGTGCTGTTCGGGGCGGTCACGCCCGGCGGTGCCGACTGGGTGATCGGCGACGGCGACGTCAAGCTGCGCCACGACGGCCGGCTGGACGTCAAGGTCGAGGGCCTCGTCCTGACGTCGACCGGCGCGAACCCCGTCACGACGGTCTCGGCCAGCGTGGCGTGCAACGGCGCGGTCGTCGCGACGACGGCCGCCGTGCCGTTCTCGCCCACGGGTGACGTCCGGATCCGGGCCACGGTCGCCCTGCCGCAGCGGTGCATCGCACCGGTCGTGCTGCTCAACCCGCGCGGCAACCCGGCGGTCTACATCGGCGTGACCGGCACCGAGGGGTGAGGTCGGCCCGGTCCGCGGTCCCGTCGGCTCCGACCGCGGACCGGGCAGTCGCACGCAGCGCCACTCGCGCCGGTTCACGGACTCCTCGTGTTCCTCGGCCGGCGGGCTCATGTTGGGCGCCCGAAGGGTCGATGGAGTGGAGAGGTCGAGGGCGACCAAGGAGCGGAGCCATGGCACTGACGTTCGACGCAACGCCACCCCACGCGCGCTCGAACGCGGATGCCAGCCCCGCGAAGCTGCGCGACGAGATCAGCCGACTCTCGCAGCGGCTGGTGCGCGCTCGGGAGTCCTACAACCAGGACTTCGTCGGCGGCGAACCCGAGGTGCCGCTCGACGACCAGCTGGCCGTGATCGAGAGCTACCGGGCCAGGCTGGAGATCGTGACCGCACAGCTACGCGAGCACGAGGGCCCGGGCGGTCCGGTGACCGCGGTGCCTGAGCAGCCGTCCCCGGCCCGCGCGTCGGCGCCGCCCGAGCCACAGACGCCGCCCGTCCAGGCCCGTGCGCACGAGGTCCCGCAGCCGTCGGCGCCGGCGTCAGTCGGGCCCCGCCCGACCGGCACCGGGATCGCGAACCCGGACGGGACCCCACTTCTCGCCGACGGCGGCACCGTCCTGCGCACCGAGGACGCCGCTGTGGGCGAGTACGTCCGCCACGTCGCCGACCAGCGCTGGCTGACGACGACCGGTCGCTCGGCCGGCGACGAGTTCGACGCGATCTGCTCCGACATCCTCGCGGCCCTCGCGCACAAGCACGGCGTGACGCTCGAGGACGAGCGCCAGCTGCTCGCCCGCCAGGTCGACGCTCGGTACCGCCGCGACTACGGGTGACGCCCGCGTTACGCACCAGGTCGACAGTCTCCGCCGGCCGTTCCGTGATGCAGGGCCTCGGCGAGCGCGAACCGACCCAGCTCAACGGGCCGTCGGCTCGAGCGACTCCTGGCCCTGGGACGTCCACTGGATCAGCAGGATCGTCGCGTCGTCCTGAAGGACGCCGTTCTGGTGGTCCAGGATCCGGCGGCCGACCCGGCGCACGATCTCGGGCAGCGGCACCCCGTCCGCCGCCTCGCGCTCGATGAAGTCGACGAGCCTGTCGAGTCCGAAGAACCGTCCCTCGGTGTCGCGCGCCTCCGTGATCCCGTCCGTGTAGAGCACGAGCACGTCATCCGGTTCCAGCCACTCCTCGGCGACGGTGACCTCTCGGGTGTCGAGTCCCAGGAGCGGTCGGCGACCGGAGGACAGCGTCTTGACGACGCGGCCTCGGCGCAGGAGCAGCGGTGGAGCATGACCGGCCGCGATGTAGCGCAGCTCGCCGGTGTCGAGCGCGAGGGTTCCCAGCACGCCGGTGGCGTAGGTGCTCCCGGCGAACTCGTCGCTGACCGCGCGGTGGATCGCTTCGGTCTGCTGGAGCAGACCGTGCCCGTGGCGCCGCGAGTTGCGGTAGGCGGCGAGGGCGGTCGCTGCGGCGAGCCCCGAGTGCAGGTCGTGACCTGTGGCGTCCAGGATCGCGAACTGCGCCTGGGCGTTCGACAGCGCGTAGTCGAACACGTCGCCGCCCACGTGGGACGACGGTTCCAGACGGCCGCTGACGACGACCTTGTCGGTGCCCGACGTCAAGGGCGGGAGCAGCTGCCAGATCAGCTCGGCGGACACCGTCCGCGGCGCCTGGCGCCGGACCTCGTCGACCGCGTCGCCGTACTCGTCGAGGATCGTGACGAGGTGTCCGAGGAGGTGCGCGAACGACCACAGGTCACGCAGGAACGCGTCGTCCCCGAGCCGCTCCTCGTCCGGCACGACCACCTGCAGGACGCCGAGCCGTTCGACCCCGTCGATGATCGGCATCCAGATCACCGGACCTTCGGCCGCCACCGTGGTCTGCACGGTCAGCAGGCGGTAGGCGCGACCAGCGAGGGTGGCGTCGATGCCGAGCGTGTCGGGGCGTGCTCGGCCCGCCGCGACCATCGGGACGAGCACCGTGTTGCTGTAGTCCGCGAGGTACGTCACCGCCGACGCGCGCAGGTGCGCGACACCCGCCTCGACCGCGTCTGGCAGCGCGTCGGGTGCAGCCAGGTGCGTCCGGTGCAGGAGCGTGAGCAGCGCGTCGAGCGCTGCGCGCCTCTGGTCGTCCGATCGTGCGGCCATGTCGCCTCCCGCTCCGATCGGGGAGTGGGCCTCCCGGGCACCTCGCCCTTCGAGCCGAACGGCGACTACCCCGACGGTAGCCGGGGCACGGGCCAGCCGTCGTCGTCCGTGTCCAGCGGGATTCGGACTGGAGCCGGCTCCGCCGAGCACGACGCGCACTCCGTGGCCCTCGAAGGGACGTGCGAGTCGTGTGGCTGACGCCCGCCCCGATCGGACACGGGGCGGGCGTCAGGATGTGGCGGACCTATCCGACCGTGAAGGTCCCGGTCACAGAGGCGGTCGCGGCCGACGGACCGACCTGGACGGTGTAGGTGCCGGGTGCGATCGTCCAGGCGTGGCTGGCCGTGTCGTAGTACGACAGCGGCAGGTCCGCCGCCTGCGGATCGATGGTGACCGTCGCCTTCTCGCCGCGCCCGACCTTGGGCGACACCTTGGCGTACCCGACGAGCCGCTTCGGCTCACCCGTCGCGGAGGGAAGCGTCAGGTAGACCTGGGCTGTCTCCGTACCGAGCTTCGGACCGGTGTTGGTCACCAGGAAGGTGACGTCGATCGGCTTCTTGCCGTTCGTCTTGCCCGTGACCTTGAGGTTGTTGTAGGCGAAGCCGGTGTAGGACAGGCCGTACCCGAACGGGAACAGAGGCGTGATGTTCTTCGCCGTGTACCACTTGTAGCCGACGAGCAGCCCCTCGCTGAAGCTGACCTGTCGGATCTCGGTGCTGCCTGTGGGGCGGGTCGTGCTGCCGTTGGCGAACGTGCCGGGGTATTGCTGCGGGGTGTTCGTCGGGGTGTCCGCGAGCGACTTCGGGAACGTCATGGGGAGTCGGCCCACGAAGTTGTCGTCGCCGTAGAGCAGGCGGGCGATCGCCGTGCCCTGCTGCTCGCCCGGGTACCAGGCCTCGAAGACGGCCTTGACGCTGCCGAGCCAGGGCATCGGGGTCGCCGTGCCGGTCTCGAGGATCGCCACCGTCCTGGGGTTCGCGGCGGCGACCGCGGCGATGAGCGCGTCGCCGTTGTTGTCCAGGTCCAGCGTCGTGCGGTCGGCGAACTCGCCCTGCTTGGAGTAGCCGAAGACGATCGCGACGTCCGCGGCGGCTGCCGTCGCGGCGGCGCTGGTGAGGTCGGCTCCGTTGTCGAAGGTGACGGTCGCTCCGACCTGTGCAGCGCGTGCCGTGATCGCGTCGAGCGGTGCCACGGGGTTCGGGCACGGGTTGCCGCTGCCGCCGAAGGGACCTGAGGCCTGGGCGCAGACGCTGCCAGCGCTGATCCCGTTGGTCGGGGTGTTCGAGGCGGTCGGGCCGATGATCGCGATCTTCGTGGTCGATGCGGTCAGGGGGAGGACGTTGCCGTCGTTCTTGAGCAGCACCGAGCTCTCGGAGGCGATCTGAGCGGCGAGCGCCTTGTGGGCGTCCGTCGACGAGCTGGTCGAGGGGACGTCCGGGAGCGGGTGGTCGAACAGCCCGTTCGCGATGTACGCCCGCACGACGCGGAACGCGGCACCGTCGATCTGCGCCATCGTCACGGAACCGTTGTCGAGCGCGGCGCCGATGTTGGCCGGCGTGTAGAACCGCGGGCGGTTCAGCTCCTGGTCCAGCCCGGCAGCCAGCGATGGTGCAGTGCTGTGCACGGCACCGAAGTCGGACACCACGTAGCCCTGGTAGCCGGTGTCGCCCTTGAGGAGGTTGTTCAAGACGGGGTTCTCGCACGCGAAGACGCCGTTGATCTGGTTGTACGAGCACATGATCCCGCCAGGGTTCGACTTGTCGATCAGAATCTTGAACGGCAGGTTGTACACCTCGCGCAGCGTGCGGCCGTCGACGTTCGACGAGCTCGTCTGCCGGTCCAGCTCCTGCTCGTTGGCGACGTAGTGCTTGACCACGGCCATGACGGGCTGGCTCGGGTTGCCCTTCTGGATGCCGTTGATGGTGGCCGCGGCCATGTTCCCCGAGAGCAGGGAGTCCTCGCCCAGATACTCCGGGGTCCGGCCGGAGAGAGGGGTCCTTCCCGAGGCGACGCCCGGGCCGAGGATGACGTTCTTCCCGGAGCGGAAGGCCTCGTCCGCCTGCGCGACGCCCTTGTCGTAGGCGAGCTGCTCGTCGAACGTGGCGGCCAGACCGATCTGGTCGGGGAAGACCGTGACGCCGGTCGACCCCCGCACGTAGTCGGGGCCGTCGGTGTAGACGACCTTCGGCGTGCATGCCACCTGGGCCGGGTAGGTCACGCCGTTGAACGTGGTCTGTGCCGGGCTGTTGGCGGCCTGCTCGTCCAGCCAGCGCAGCTTCTGGTCGAGCGTGCTGGCCTTCAGCAGGAGGTTCGCCCGCTGGTCGGCGGTCTTGCTGGTGTCCATCCAGGGGCAGGCCGCGTTGGCCGGCGCGGCTTGCGCCGACACAGCCAGGGGGACGCCGACCGCGAGGGGTACCAGGACCGCGAGCGACGACGCGAAGGCGATCGACCGGCGTGAGCCGGGCAACCGGAGGCGGGGCAACGAGACGTGCATCGGTTCTCCTCATTGAGAGACGGATACGACAAGGTCCGTGCGCAAGTCCGCTCCAACCCTTGAGTTGAAGCGTTTCAAACAATGAAGTCGAAACTACTCAGAAGGCCACAATCTCGTCAAGCGGTGCAGATCTCTGGGCTGCGCAGATTTTGGTGTCGGCGCCCGTTTCGCAAGCGACAGGAGGGCAGGATGAAACGCTCCACCTCGGTCGGGTGGAGCGTCTCTCCGATGCGGTCAGGTGCTGATCAGATGGTCGAGCCCTGCCGTCAGCTCGTGGCGCCCGGACGTGACGTCGACGACGCCGGCTCTACCGAGATCGACGCGTGCCCGAGCGCCGACGGGGACCGTGACGGTGATGGCCACCTGGTCGCCCTCGATCTCCCAGCGGACATCGGCACGCCCGTAGGAGGTCTCCAGCCACGCCCGTGCCCAGTTCAGCCCGCCGCCGGGGCGAGGCGCCACCTCGAAGACGTCGCCTTCTGGTGAGGCCTGGCGCAGACCGGCGACCGTCCCGTGCAGCCACTCGGCGACGCTGCCGAGCGCATAGTGGTTGAACGAGGTCATGTCCCCGGGGTTGACGGTCCCGTCCGGGAGGATCGAGTCCCAGCGCTCCCACATCGTCGTCGCGCCCTGCCCGACCATGTAGAGCCACGACGGGCACTCTGTCTGCATGAGGAGGGCGTAGGCGCGATCGAGGTGCCCGGTGCTGGCGAGTGCGTCGAGCACGACCGGGGTTCCGACGAATCCGGTTGCCACGACGTCACCGCCCTCCTCGACGAGCCGGGCGAGCCGGTCGCCGGCGACCGCGCGGAACTCGGTCGGGATGAGGTCGAACGCGAGGGTGAGGGCGTATGCGGTGGGCGCATCGCTCGCGAGCTTGCCGTCTGCCTGCACGTAGCGGCGCACGAACGCCTCGCGTACCTCGTCCGCCAGGGCGCCGAATCGTTCCGCTTCTTGGCGGCGTCCCAATGCGTCGGCCATGCGAGAGAGCAGCCGCGCCGAGTGGGCGAAGTAGGCGCTCGCCACGAGGTAGCGGTCGGTGCGCGCACCGGCGGGGTCGTCTGGCGGAGCGGCGGGGTCGAGCCAGTCGCCCAGCTGGAAACCGTCGTCCCACAGCCTGTCGGGGCCGGCGAGTCGTTCGACGCACTCCACCCACGCGCGGGCCGAGTCGAACTGCCGGCGGAGCACGTCGAGGTCGCCGTACCGCTGGTACACGGTCCACGGCACGATGACGGCTGCGTCTCCCCAGGCGGCGCCCGGGCGAGGAGGTGACCACATCGGGTTGCCGTAGATCGTCGGCACGAACCACGGCACCGTTCCGTCGGGCAGCTGCTCGAGGGCCAGGTCTCGAAGCCACGACGACAGCAGACCGGCGCAGTCGTAGAGGAACGTCCCCGCTGGGCCGAACACCTGGATGTCACCGGTCCACCCGAGGCGTTCGTCGCGCTGGGGGCAGTCGGTCGGCAGTCCGACGAAGTTGCCCCTCATGCTCCACACGACGTTGTCGTGCAGGCGGTTGAGGCGGGTGTCCGACGAGGCGAAGCCTCCGGTGCGCCGCATGTCCGTGTGCAGGACCCGAGCAACGACGTCGCCACGCCGCAGCTCGCCCGGCCAGCCTTCGATCTCGACGTACCGGAACCCGTGGATCGTGAAGCGTGGTTCCCACTCCTGCGGCCCACCAGGGCCGAGCGTGTACTCGTCGACGGACTGCGCACCGCGCAGCGGTCGCACGTAGACGTCTCCGTCCTGGAGCACCTCGGCGTGACGGAGACGGATGAGCGTTCCCTCGGGGCCGTCGACCGTGATGCGGACCCGGCCGACCAGGTTCTGCCCGAAGTCGACCAGAGCGGTCCCGCGAGCCGTCCGCGTGATCGACTCGGGCTCGAGCTCCTGCGTGCACCTGATGGACGGACCCTCCGGGGCGACGAGCGTCGCCGGGTCCCGTTCGACCACGTCGACCGGCGACCACGTGCTGTCGTCGAATCCGGCCACCGACCATCCCGCGGGGTCGAGTCGTGCGTCATGCCTCTCGCCTTCGTAGAGGCCGGAGCTCAGGATCGGCCCTACGCCTGCCTGCCAGTCCGGTCCGGTTCCGATGACGCGTCGGGTGCCGTCGGCCAGTACCACCTCGAGCTGGGCGATCAGGGCGAGGCGGTCGCCGTAGATGTCGCGGCTGCCACCGTCGAAACCCAGACGTCCCCGGTACCACCCATCGCCCAGGAAGGCGCCGATCGCGTTCGGCCCGACCTTGAGCAGGTCGGTGACGTCGTACGTCGCGTACACGAGGCGGTGCGGGTACACGGTCCAGCCCGGGGCCAAGACCTCGTCGCCGACGCGGACGCCGTTGAGGTAGGGCTCGACGAGACCGTGCGCGGACGCGTACAGGCGCGCCGAGACTGGTCGCTCCGCGAGCTCGAACTCGTGTCGCAGGAGCGGTGGACGACGGAGGTCGGTGTCCTCGACCGGTCCGGCCGGCGTGACGGCTCGGGCGACCCAGTCTGCGGTCTCGAGGAGTCCGGCCTCGACCGCTGTGGGCGACGACCACGGCGACCGTCGGCCGCCCTCGTCCTGTACCCGGACGGCGATCAGGACCTGCTCCCGCGACCGCAACGACTCGAAGGGCCACTCGACGAGCCTCTGCGTCCCACTGCTCACCCAGCCCGAGCTGACGGCCGGCCGGCCGGCACCGCTCATGCGTACCTCGTAGGCCGAGGACTGCCAGCCGCTGGGCGCGCGCTCGATCGTCCACGAGATCCGCGGACGCGGTGCGCCGATACCGAGGGCGTCGGCGCGGTGCTCGACGACGGGCGCGCTGACGGCGATCTCGGGTGCGGGCATGTCGGGCTGGTCCGGCGGCAGGGCCGGCCTGGGTTCGGTGATCACTCCTCAGCCCTTGACCGCTCCGGCGGACAGGCCGCGCATGACTCGCTGGTTGAGGAAGATGTAGAGCACCAGGATGATCAGCATGTTGATGCAGATGGCGGCGAACGTCGGTCCGTAGTCGACGGCTCCGAACTGCCCGGTGAAGTTGAGCAGGCCGACCTGGACGGTGCGCAGGTTGTCCTGGGTGGTGAACGTCAGGGCGATGAGCAGGTCGTTCCAGAGGAAGAAGAACTGGACGAGGGCGATGGTGAACACCGCGTTGCGCATCATCGGGAAGCCGATCGACCAGAACGAGCGGACTGCGGACGCGCCGTCGAGGGTGGACGCCTCGAACACTTCGCGAGGTATCGAGCGGAAGTAGGTCGCCATCATGAACACGGTCAGCGGTAGGCCGATCGCTGTGTAGGTGATGATCAGCGGCCACAGCGTGCTGGTCAGGTGCAGCTTGAAGTACACCGTGAAGAGCGGGAGCAGGATCATCTGGCCGGGGATCATGATCCCGGCCAGGAACAGCAGCAGGACGCCCCCGCGACCACGGAAGACCATGACCTCGAGCGCGTACCCGGCGGCAGTGCCGAGCACGACGACGAGGGCGAGGGCCGGGAAGACGGCGAGCACCGAGTTCCGCAGGTAGAGCGCGATGCTCGACCAGGCCTCTGCGTAGTTGCTGAAGTTGGTGAAGCTCTCGGGGAGCGACCAGGTGGGGTCGTTGAGGAACTCGTCCTGCGTCTTGAAGGACCCGAGCAGGAGCCAGATCAGCGGGTACACCATCACGACCAGGAGGACCGTCACGCCGGCGTACAGCGGGATGCGGCGGAGGCGGCGGCGCGTCCGGCCGGGGTGGGCCGGTGCGGCGACGGACTTCGGTGTCTGCGTCAGGGTGGTCATGGCTCAGTCCTGGGTGATGTCGCGACGGTTCGCGCGGAAGATGAAGAGAGTGACGATCAGGCACAGGATCGTGAGCGCCAGCGCGATCGTTGAGCCGTAGCCGTAGTCGCCGTAGAAGAACGACGTCCGGTACATCAGCAGCGTCAGGGGAGTGGTCCCGCTGCCTGGGCCTCCGCCGGTCAGTGCGTAGATCGAGTCGAAGACCTTGAGGGTGCCGTTGATGCTGAAGATGATCGACGAGACCAGCACCGGCAGCGAGAGCGGCAGCACGATGCTGCGCACGAGCCGCCAGCCGGCAGCGCCGTCGAGGCGCGCGGACTCGAGCAGCTCGTCCGGCACGTCGACCAGCCCGGCGTAGAGCAGGACGGCGTAGAAGCCCATCGAGCGCCAGATGTCCATCAACGCGATCACCCAGAACGCGTGGCTCGCAGTCCCGAACCAGTCCACGGCGTTCAGCCCGACGGCTTCGAGCAGGGCGTTGACCGGCCCGGTCTGCGGCGCGAACTCGAAGAACTTCTGGAACAGCAGCGCGACGGCCACCGTCGGCAGGACGACGGGGAAGAACACGAGCGTGCGGATCGTGGCCGACGCCTTGCGCAGGAAGAAGATGTACAGCAGGGCCAGTCCGTAGCCCACGAGCACCTGCCCGATGGTGATCACCACGGCGTACTTCAGGGTGAACAAGAGCGCCTCGCGCGCGGCCGGATCCGTGAAGAGCTTCTGGAAGTTCTCCAGACCGACCCAGTCGAACCCCGTGACGACGCTGCCGCTGAAGAACGTGTATCCGAGCGACCAGATCATCGGCAGCAACATGACGAGCGAGTAGACGAGCAGTGCTGGCCCGAGCAGCAGCAGGATGGCGCGCTTGTCGCCGAGGACACGGTTCATGGCAGGAGCTGCCTCTCATCGTCGAGGGGTGTGAGACGGGCCGGTGCCGCAGGCACCGGCCCGCCTCGTTGGTCGTGCGCCGACACTCAGGGTGTGTCAGGAACCGAGGCTGGCCTGGACCTGGTTCATGAAGTCCTCACCGCTCAGCTGTCCCGAGCCGAGCAGACCGCCGTCGTTCTGGCTGGTCGTCGTCGCCTCTGGGCTGAAGTAGGCCTCGAACCACAGGATGCTCTCCTGGGTCTTGCCGATCTCGTCCTGGACGAGCTGGCTCAGCGGGGAGACCTCGACGTCGCCGTTGACCTTGAAGCCGGTCACCTGGCCGCTGTCGCGCAGGGCGACGGTGCCGTAGTTCGCGGCGATGCACTTGACCCAGTCCTGCGTCGCCGAGTCCTCGAAACCCTTCGTCGAGATCGCCACGGCCGTGCCGACGTTTGCGGGCATCTGCTCGGCCGAGCCCTTGCCGCCGTCGACGTCGGGGAAGTGCATGAAGCCGATGTTGTCGGCGCCGATCTTGTTCTGCTCGGGGTCGCTGAAGTTCGACACGGCCCACGAACCCATGTAGATGAACGCGGCGTCGCCCGTCAGGAACGTGTTGAGCGCCGTCGTGTAGTCGATCGACGTGGGGGACTCGCCGAAGTAGCCCTGCTTGCCGAGGTCCGCGATCGCGTCGGCGGCCTTGACGTATTCCGGGTCCGTGAGCTTGGCCTTGGCGTCTCGCACGTCCTGAAGCGCCGTCGGACCGAGGTCACGAGCGATGTAGTTTCCGACCCATCGGGTCACGCCCCAGCCGTCGCCACCCTTGCCCGCGTTCGAGATCGGCTGGACGCCGGCCGCCTTCAGCTTCGCGAACGCGTCGGTGAGCTCGGTCCACGTCGTCGGGACCTCGATGCCGTTGTCGGCGAGGAGCTTCTTGTTGTACCAGATGCCCTCGATGTTCAGCTCCGTGGGCAGGACGAGCTGCTTGCCGTCGTACAGGTTCTCGATGACCGACGATGCCGCAGGCAGGACGTCGTCCGAGATGCCGAGCTGGTCGAGTGCGTCGCCGGCGTCCTGGAGGGTCCCCTGCTCGGCCAGCTGCGCGTTGAGCGACGGAGCGTTGGCGCTGATGAACAGAGACGGCAGCGCGTCCTGGCCAGCGAGCAGCTGCAGCTGCTGGTCAAGGGTCGACTGCGCCTGCTTGGTGATCTTCAGGGGCTGCGCCGCGTCCTGCGCCTTGCACTCGTCCTTGCTCAGCGTGGTCAGCGTGGTCGGGATGGTCTCGTTCTCGTTGATGGCGAGGAACGACAGGTCGGCGGCTGACTTCCCGGACCCGCCCGACGACGATGCGCTGGACCCTGAGTCCGAGCCACTACATGCGGCGAGCGCGAGGGTTGCGCTCACACCGACGACGCCCACCAGCAGCGTGCGCCGGCGCTTCAGCATCGAGTTCACAGTTCCTCCTTGAATTGCGAAGTATGGATTGAAGCGTTTCAAAACGTAGACCTCCGGTCCGCGTCGGTCAACCGGCGTTGCCAAACTGTGATTTGACCAGGTTCGATGGCCGAAGGGTCCCGGAAGCAGTGCGCAGGGTCCGGTCTAGGGTTGGCTCGATTCAACGAGTGCCACGGAAGCGGCGCTGCATCCGGCTCGCCGCCTGGGACAGACCGCTACTCTCGTCTCGCCATCGATCACTGGACCACGAAGGAGCCATCGGTGCCTCCCCGAGAACCGACGAACCGTCCAGCCGCGAGGTCACGACCGAGCGTGGACGATGTCGCGTCCCTCGCTGGGGTGTCGCTCGGGACGGTCTCCAACGTCCTCAACCACCCGGACAAGGTCGCGGCCGCCACGCGAGAGCGGGTCGAGCGCGCCATGGTGATGCTGGGGTACGTCCCCAACACGGCCGCCCGGTCCTTGAAGTTCGGATCGACGCGGTCGATCGGACTCATCGTCTCGGACCTGAGCAACTCACTGTTCGTCGACATCGCACGCGGCGCGGAGAACGGTGCCGAGCAAGGCGGTCTGACGCTCCTGATCGCCAACAGCGACGCACGGATCGAACGGGAGTCGAACTATCTGGCCATGTTCGCCCAGTCCCGGGTCACCGGCGTACTGATGACTCTGAACGACGCGGCACACTTCGCCGCGGTCGCGCGGCGCGCGCCGGCCGGGATCCCGCTCGTTCTCCTCAACTTCAGCGCCCCGTCGTCGCAGTACTGCAGCGTCGACGTGGACAACGCTCTCGGTGGCTACATCGCGACCAAGCACCTGATCGAGACGGGCCGTCGCAGGCTGGCGTTCGTCGGTGGTCCCTACGAGCTCCAGCCCGTCGTCGACCGTGGCAAGGGGTTCCACCGTGCCGTCGGCGAGCACCCGGACGTCACCTCCGAGGTGATCACGCCCGAATGGATCAACCGCTCCGACGGCTGGTCCGTGGGCGTGCACCTCGCGTCCCGCGTCGCAGCCGGCGAGATCGACGGGATCTTCGCCGCCTCCGACCTCCTCGCGGCCGGCATCGTGCAGGCGCTGTCCGTCTCGGCGGGCGTCCGTGTTCCTGAGGATGTCGCGATCGTGGGCTACGACAACAACCAGGCCGCATGGGACAGCCCGATCCCGATATCCACCGTCGCGCAGCCCGGCGACGAGGTGGGGCGCCTCGGTGCCACCCTCCTGCAGGAAGAGGCCGCACACGGCGACGGACCGCACGAGCACTCGACGATCGTCCTGCCGCCGAAGCTGATCGTGCGTCAGAGCTCTCGGGCCTGACCCGGCGCACTTCGCCTGCAGGCAGCCCGCGGTGCCGTGACGTGTGCGCACCTGGAGCGGTCTGGCGCGCGCACGCGGGTCGCACCACGACGACATGAGAAAGGCCCCCGCCGCGTTTCGCTGGTCAGGGGCCCGTCTGCTGGCTCCCTCGACTGGACTCGAACCAGTAACCGTCCGATTAACAGTCGGATGCTCTGCCAATTGAGCTACGAGGGATCGTGCGGGGAAAACTGTAGCAGCCGTCGGAGGGTGCTCCCGCACTCAGCGGGGGAGCCCGACGGCGTCACGGACCTCGTCCTCGGCGGCGTCCACGACGGCCGCGACGGCCGGGTCGGAGAGGTCGACGGAGCCCTCGCCGAGCACCTGCGTGAACAGCTCGCCGTCCTCGCCGCGGCGCAGCGCGACCCGGATCCGCTGGCCGTCGGGGAGGGTCGCGGCGACCGCGTGGACGACCGACTGCTGTACCCGTTCGCGGAACGTCTGGGCGAACGCGGTGGACCCGGGGGCGTCGGTGAAGAGGAACCGGCTCGTGCGACCCCAGACCCAGCGGACGCTCAAGGTCCGGGTGGTGGGGTCCATCGCGCCGTGGTCGACGTCCGACCACGGGTGGCGGACGGCCTCCTGCCCCGCGTCGAGCACGTGCAGGGCGAGGCGGGTGGCCACGACCCAGCGGTCGTCGACCAGCTCGGTACTGACCAGGACGGCGTCGCCGGGTCGCAGCTCGAGGCGCGAGCGCACGGTGTCAGGGAGTCGTCGACGGGAGAACAGGGCCACGGCAGAAACCTACCCGCGTGGCGTGGTGCCCCAGGTCGGGCTTGAACCGACGACCTCTCAGATTATGAGTCTGGCGCTCTGACCGGCTGAGCTACTGGGGCATCGGAACAGTACCGAAGGTGCACTCCGCGGGGTGAACACGTTGCTGCGTCGGAGGGAACGGCGTCGACGCGCGTACCGCCGGGTACGCAACGGGTCGATGAACGTCAGGAGCGCCCGGATCGGGTGCGACGCCTGGAAGGAGCACAACGACGTGCGCTACGGATTCGACATCTACCGGAAGACCGCCGACCCGGTCCAGGAGCCGGCGAGCCCCTGGGGCTGGACCCCACGACGCGGTGAGGTCTGCACGGGGGAGCACGTGGTGCAGGAGCACGACAACACGCTGACGTACATCGGGGCCGACGAGGACCTGGCGGCCGCGTTCGCCCGCGGCTCCCGCCTGTCGCAGGTAGCCCTGCTCCGCCCCGACCTCGTCTTCTACCCCTCCGGCTACGACGGCTGCTCGCCGGACGCGACCATGTTCGTCCCGACGCAGCGGCGCGGGCTCTTCGGGCGCACCCGGGGCATGGTCGGCAGCCGCCCGGCGTAGGTCGCCCGCTCCGGTCGCCGCCCGGCGTGGTCGCTGGGATCATCGGCGCCGAGGACGCCACCCCCGGCGGTCCACGAGGGAGTGTTGTCATGGCGACGACGAGCGGGACACAGAACGCCCAGCGGGGCTGGGAGGCCGCGGCGCGAGGCGGCTATGTCGTCAGCGGCGTGCTGCACGTGCTCATCGGTCTGCTCGCGCTGCGCGTGGCGTTCGGCTCGGGCGGCGAGCAGGCGGACCAGTCCGGAGCCCTCGCGGCGATCGCCTCGACCCCGTTCGGCGGCGTGGTGCTGTGGTTCAGCGTGCTGGCGTTCGTCGCGCTCGGTGTGTGGCAGCTTGCCAAGGCGATCGGCAAGGGCGCGCCGGGCCGTTCGACCGCGACCGCGAGCGGGGGCGACCGGGCCAAGGCCGCGGGCCGGGCGATCGTGTACCTCGCCCTGGCGTTCACCGCGTTGTCGTTCGCTCGCGGGGGAGGGTCCGACAGCTCGGCGCAGACGCAGGACCTCACCGCGAAGCTGATGTCCGCGCCGGGCGGCCGGCTGCTCGTGGGAGCCGTGGGCGTCGCCGTGATCGCGGTCGCCGGCTACCACGTCTACAAGGGCGCCACGAAGAAGTTCCTCGACGACCTGCGCGGCCTCCCACCCGCGCCGGCCGACTCGGTGGCTCGGCGCCTGGGCGTCCTCGGCTACGTGGGCAAGGGCATCGCGCTCGCGGTCGTCGGGGTGCTGTTCGTCGTCGCCGCGGCCACCGCGGACCCGTCGAAGTCGACCGGGCTCGACGGTGCGATGCACACCCTGCGCGGCCATCCGGCCGGCGTGGTGCTGCTCGTGGTGGTCGCCGCCGGCCTCGTCGCGTACGGCGTCTACTCCTTCGTCAGGGCCCGGTACGGCCGCATCTAGGCCCGCGGCGCCCGTCGTCTCTACGGCAAACGGGTGAAATGCGCCACATGTTGGGAAGTCTGCCCAGGTCTGTCCCTTCTGTCCCTCGGACCGGTTTGACGGGCCCGGTCAGGACCGCCCCGGCGGGTCACTGTGACGAAACGGACACCGCCTGGTTTGCTTCGACCGGCGACATAACTCCTGGTCAGGGCCGCTTCACCGGTGGCCTCGAGGTTCGCGCTCTCACCGGGGACCGCGGGTCGGCCGATGCCACAGGTCCGGTCCCGAGGGAAGGTGAACATGGCCGTCCGCCCGGTTTTGGAGGGTTTGAATCACCCGTTTGCCCGCGAAACGGCCTGGTCAGCCTGTTGCACACGTGTCCAGAACCGGGCATAGTTCCCCTTGTCAGCGACAAACGGCAAACCCGCTGCAAGGCGGGGACGCAAAGCCACGGGGCCCACGAGGCCAGCCGAGCTACCGAACGACAGGAGAACGATCATGGCTGTTACCACCATCGAAGCCCCCCTCTCGCAGGGCGCCCTTCTCACCCCCGGTGAGGTTGCGGTCCTCTTCCGCGTCGACCCCAAGACGGTCACGCGCTGGGCCCAGGCCGGCAAGCTCTCGGCGGTTCGGACCCTGGGCGGCCACCGCCGCTTCCACGAGTCCGAGGTCCGCTCGCTCCTCACGGGTGTCCCCACCCAGCGCGGCGAGTGATCTCGACCCACACTGACGTCCCTCGGGACGACGCAGGAAGCCCGCCGGAGACGGCGGGCTTCTTGCATTTCCGGGGACGGATCGCGATCTAGACGACCGTGGCGAGGATCGCCGCACGGACCTCGGCGAGCGTGCGGTGCGGCTGGAACACCAGCCACTCGAGGCCGCCGAGGAGAGTTGCGCCGAAGAGGGCTGCGGCCGCGAGCAGCGCGTTGCGCTCGGGCCAGGCCTCCGCGACGACGTCGGCGAAGGTGCCGATCGACTCGTCGCGCAGGTGCCGGATGGAGTCCTGCCAGCTGCGCCCGGTCCGGAACGACTCCGCCGCCATCAGCTTGGCGAAGTCGGGGTGCGCCTGGATCTGGGTGAGCAGCTCGGTCACGAGCGCCTCGAGCGCCTCGCGGCCGTGCAGCCCGTGCGATGACGACCGCAACGCCTCGGTGAGCCGTCCGACCCCCTGGCTGATGATCGACTCGAAGAGCCCGGCCTTGGAGCCGAAGTTGTAGAAGATGCTGCCCTTGGCCACTCCGGCCGCCGCGGCGATGTCGTCGACGGACGTGGCGGCGAAGCCACGCTCCGCGACCAGCGCGAGCGCTGCGTCGACGATCTGTTCCTTCGTGTCCCCTGCTCGCATTGCCGCAGCCTGTCAGATCGCTCGGGCACTCATATGCTCAACGCCGGGTGAAGCCGGGCAACTGTCCAGGTCCGCATCCGTCCGGCCTTCCAGGCGGTGACGGCCAACGACGCCAGCAGCACGGCGACCAGGTAACCGACGGCCACCCAGAGGCGGGCGTCGGGCGTGCCCGTCACGAGGTCGCGCAGACCCTGCACCGCGTAGGTCATCGGCAGCAGCGGGTGCAGCACCTGGAAGAACGTGGGCGTGGTCTGCACCGGGTAGGTGCCGCTCGCCGAGGTGATCTGGAGCATGAGCAGCGCGATCGTCGCGACCCTGCCCGCGGCGGTCCCGAGGACGGCGATCAGCATCTGCTGGACCGCGAGGAACGTCGCCGCGACGAGCACGAGGAACAGGGCGGCTCCCACGGGGTGTCCGATGCTCAGGCCGAGTCCGAACCCGACGACCCCGAGCAGGAAGAGCACCTGACCTGCACCGATAGCCAGGGCCGGCAGGTAGCCGGCGATCGCGACACGCCAGCCGGACGCGGGGGTCGCCAGAGCCCGGGTCGGCAGCGGTCGGAGCAGCATCCACGTGATGATCCCGCCGACGAACAGCGCCATGGGCAGGAACATCGGGGCGAAGCCCTCGCCGAGACTGTCGGCGGTCGCCAGGTCGGTGGTCGCGAGCGCCACCGGGCTCGCGATGGTGCTGGCGCGTGCGGTCCGCAGGTCCGACGAGTCGTCCGGGATCTTGGCGGCGCCGTCGGTCAGCCCGTCCGCGAGCTGCTGCGCGCCGTCGCCGACCTGGGTGGTGCCGGACGCCACCCGGGAGGCGCCGTCGGCGAGCGTCGCCGTGCCCGCGGCCAGCGACGCGGCCCCGTCTGCGGCGTCCGACGCGCCGTCCGCGACCTGGGACGCCCCAGCGGCGAGCGAGCCCGCTCCCGTGGACAGGGTCTGCGCGCTGCCGGCGAGCGTCCCGAGGCCGCCGTTCAGGGCGGCCGCTCCCGACGCGACCTGCGCCGCGCCCGTGTCGAGCTGGCGCAGCTGGTCCGAAGCACCGGACACGTCCGCGGCGCCGAGGGCCGCGAGCAGCGCGGCCGCGTCGGGGTCGCCCGTCGCGGCGCGTGCGGACAGATAGGCGCCGACCTGAGACAGCCCCGAAGTCACGGCCGCGACCTGACCGACGGTCGCGTGCACCCCGTCGGCGACCTGCCGCGCACCCGCCGCGACAGCCGCGCTCGACGTGCTCGCGGTCTGGGCACCGGTGGCGAGCCGTCCGGCACCGTCGGCCAACGACGCGCTGCCGTCGGCGACCTGGGCCGACCCGGTGCGC
>NZ_JBFUHG010000014.1:0-71906 GCF_056402515.1 Cellulomonas sp. P4_A2 | reverse complement strand
GCCGTCCCGCGCCTGCGCGGCCCCGGAGGCCACCTGCGCGGCGCCGTCGCCCAGCTGGGTCGCGGCGTCGCGCAGCGAGACGGCACCGTCGGACGCCTGGACGAGACCGTCGCGTGCGTCCCCGAGCCCGACCAGGACCTGGTCGACGGCCTCCTGACCCGCGGTCTCGGCGACCGCGTCGCGCACCTGCGTCATGGCCGAGCGGCCGAGCGTCGTCCCGATGAACGAGTTGGCGTCGTTGTAGGTGACGTCGATCCGCGCGCTGGTCGGCTCGTCGCCGCCGGCCGAGACGAGCGACGTCGAGAAGTCGTCGGGGATCGTGACCGCGAAGTAGTAGTCACCGTCACGCACCCCCGCGGCCGCGTCGGCGGGGTCGGTCACGCGCCAGTCGAGCGCCCCGGCGTCGGTGAGCTGGTCGGTCAGGTCGGCGCCGGCCGAGAGCCGGGTCCCGTCGGTGCGCGTGGCCCCGGTGTCGGCGTCGACCAGGGCGACCGGCAGCCGGTCGAGGTGCGACGTCGGGCTCCAGAACGCCCAGAGGTACAGCGCGCCGTAGAGCAGCGGGACCAGCAGCATCGCGGCGACGCCGAGGCGGGGGAGCCGTCCGCGGCGGAACCGGCGAAGCTCGGATCCGGAGGTCAGCGAGAGCATCAGGCGTCCTTCATGACGGAGAGATCGAGAACGGTGCGGGGGGCTGCCGCCGCACTGGCGGCGACGACGGTCAGCCCGTCGGCGGTGAGGGCGTCGAGCCGCTCCCAGACGAGGGCGCGGCGGTCGGGGTCGTGCACCTGGTCCAGGTCGTCGACCACGAGCAGGCGCGGACCCTGGGCCATCGCCAGCGCGATCCGAAGCAGCAGGGCCTCGACCTCGTCGAGGTGCCAGACGACGGTCTCCGCGGCGGGCACCGGCAGGTCGCCGAAGACGGGTCGCAGGAGTGCGTCCACGTCGGCCTGGTCCGGTCGACGCATCCGGCGGTACCACGGGGACAGCCACGCGAGCCGCTCGCGGACGTGCTGCGCCACGGTCACCGAGTCGTCCAGCTCGTCGATCCCGGCGAAGCCGGCCAGGGCCGCCTCGCGCTGCAGCGCCGTGCGGTCGCCGGGGAGCACGTGCCCCAGGACGACGAGCTGCGACGACGCGTCGGGGATCATCCGGCCGGCGAGCGTCAGCAGGAGCGTGGTCCGGCCCGACCCCTGCGGGCCGCGCACGACGGCGAGGGTCCCTTCCGGGACGTCGAGGTCGAGCGGGCCGTAGACGGTTCCCCGGTCCGAGGTCAGCCCGAGGGTGCGCGCCTGCGCGGCGAGGGGTGGGGCGATGATCGACACGACGACTCCTTAAACTGACCGGTCAGTACAAAGATACGCCCGGCTGCTGGACCGAGCACGGGCTCGGGCTGTCGTCCTGGTCACACCCCGGCTGCCGCCGCGCCTCGGGAACGCGTCGGCCATGAAAGGATCACCGCATGGCCATGCGAGAGATCCGGACCGTCGGAGACCCCGTCCTGCGCACCCCGTGCGACCCCATCACCACGATCGACGCCCGGGTGCGCGGTCTCGTCGAGGACCTCGTCGAGACCGTCGACACCGACGGGCGCGCGGGCCTCGCGGCCAACCAGATCGGCGTCGGCCTGCGGGCGTTCTCCTGGAACATCGACGACGAGGTCGGCTACGTCCTCAACCCCGTGATCGTCGAGCTGTCGGAGGACGAGTACCAGGACGGCGACGAGGGCTGCCTGTCGGTCCCGGGTCTCTGGTACCCGACGCGGAGGGCCTGGTACGCACGCGTGGTCGGGACCGACCTGGACGGCAAGGAGGTCGTCGTCGAGGGGACCGAGCTGATGGCCCGCTGCCTGCAGCACGAGGTGGACCACCTCGACGGGATGCTCTACCTGGACCGCCTCGAGCGGTCGGTGCGCAAGAAGGCCATGCGCACCATCCGCGACCAGCTCTGAGGCGCGTCAGGCTGGCGTTCCCCCGGGCGCTCGTGCATGCTGTCACCAGCACGCCGCGAGACCGTGCGTACTGCTGGACAAGCTGAGGCCGTTGGGGAAGACGAACCTCGAAGCCCGTTCAGGAGGACGACATGGCAGGTGCGATCGCCCGCGGTGTTCTTTTCGTGCACTCTGCACCCCGCGCTCTGTGCCCCCACATCGAGTGGGCGGCAGGCAACGTGCTGGGCGGACGCGCGTCCTTCGACTGGATCGAGCAGCCTGCCGGCCCGGACTTCTACCGGACCGAGCACTCGTGGCAGGGCCCCCAGGGCACGGGTGCCCGCCTGGCCTCCGCCCTGCGCGGCTGGGCGCACCTGCGCTACGAGATCACCGAGGAAGCCAGCCACGGCGTCGACGGGTCGCGCTGGAGCCACACTCCGGAGCTCGGCATCTTCCACGCCGCGACCGACGTGCACGGCAACATCGTCGTGCCCGAGGACCGCATCCGCGCCGCGCTCGAGCACGCCGCGGACCCGGTGCGGCTGCGCACCGAGCTGGACCTCGCGCTCGGTCAGGCCTGGGACGACGAGCTCGAGCCGTTCCGGTACGCGGGCGCGGGCGCGCCGGTGCGCTGGCTGCACCGGGTGGGCTGAGGCGACGCCCCCAACGACGGCGCGGTGGACGGGCGAGTGCTGGAAGCTCTGAGCCGCGTCAGACCGACGCGAGGACGAGAGCCACGTTGTGGCCGCCGAAGCCGAACGAGTTGTTCACGGCGCCGATCTGCCCGTCGCGCAGCGCGCGGGGCTTGTCGCGGACCAGGTCCAGGACCAGCTCCGGGTCGGGGTTCTCGACGTTGATCGTCGGCGGTGCCTGGCGGTCGTGCAGCGCCAGCACGGTGAAGATCGTCTCCAGCGCGCCAGCGCCACCGAGCAGGTGGCCGGTCATCGACTTCGTGGCCGAGAGCGCGACGTGGTCGGCCTCGTCGCCGAGCAGGCCGCGGATCGAGCGCGCCTCGATGAGGTCGCCGACGACGGTCGACGTGGCGTGCGCGTTGACGTGCACGATGTCGGTCTGCGCGATCCCCGACTCCTCGAGGGCGGCCCGCATGGCGCGGACCTGCCCGTCGCCGGAGGGCTCGGGGGAGGTGATGTGGTAGCCGTCGGCGGACAGGCCGACACCCGCGATGCGCGCGTAGACGCGGGCGCCACGGGCGGCGGCGTGCTCGGCGCTCTCGAGGATGACGACGCCGGCGCCCTCGCCGATGACGAACCCGTCGCGGTCGACGTCGTAGGGGCGCGAGGCGCCCTCGGGGTCGTCGTTGCGCAGCGAGAGCGTGCGGGACGCGGCGAAGGCGGCCACGGGCATGGGGTGGATCGACGCCTCGGTGCCGCCGGCGATGACGACGTCTGCACGGCCGGTCCGGATCATGTCGACCGCGTAGCCGATCGCCTCGGCACCCGAGGCGCAGGCGGACACGAGGGCGTGCGCGCCGGCACGGGCACCGAACTCCAAGGACACGTAGGCCGTCGGGGAGTTGGGCATGAGCATGGGGACGGTCATGGGCAGGACGCGGCGTGCGCCGCCGTCCGGGCTCCCGAGGAGCTTCTCCCACGCGTCGAGGATCGTCTGGATGCCGCCGATGCCGGACGAGACGACCGAGCCGAGCCGGTCACCGTCGACCTCGGGCGAGCCCGCGTCGGCCCAGGCCTCGCGCGCCGCGATGATCGCGTACTGCGCGGAGAGGTCCATCTTCTTCTGCTCGGGGCGGGTCAGGACCTCGCCCGGGTCGACCTTGATGGTCGCCGCGAACTCGACCGGGATGCCGAACCGGCCTGCGCGCTCGAACCAGGCGTCGTCGAAGCGCCGTGCGCCGGACTCGCCGTTCAGCGCGGCGGCCCAGGTGCTGGCCACGTCCCCACCCAGCGGGGTGGTCGCGCCCAGTCCCGTGACGACGACATCAGGTACGTGGCTCATCGGTGCTCCAGGTCGGATCTTGGGGACGTTTCAGGTGTGGACCGCCCGGACGGGCGGGTCGGGACAGGCTCAGGCCTGTGCACCCGCGATGAAGCTGACGGCGTCGCCGACGGTCGCGAGGTTCTTGACCTCGTCGTCGGGGATGGTGACCTCGAACTTCTCCTCGGCCAGCGTGACGATCGTCATCATCGACAGCGAGTCGATGTCGAGGTCGTCGGTGAAGGACTTCTCGGGCAGGACGGAGTCCGTCGGAAGGCCGGTCTCCTCGCTGACGATCTCGGCCAGGCCGGCCAGGATCTCCTGCTCGCTGTACGCCATCGGTGTCTCCTCGTTAGTTGGGGGTCATGCTGTGTGGGGTCGGACGAACGGTACAGCGGGGGCCGCACCGGAAGCGTGCTCAGGGCAGGACCACGACCTGCGCGGCATAGACGAGACCGGCGCCGAAGCCGATCTGCAGCGCGAGCGCGCCGCTGGACACCTGGCCCTCGCGGAGCAGGCGCTCGGCGGCCAGGGGGATCGACGCGGCCGAGGTGTTGCCGGTGTCGGCGATGTCGCGGCCGATCACGACGGTCTCGGGCAGCTTGAGCGTCTTGATCATCTGGTCGATGATCCGCATGTTCGCCTGGTGCGGGATGAACGCCTCGATCTGGTCGGCCGTCACGCCCGCGGCGTCCATGGCCTTCTGCGCGACCGGCGCCATCTGCCACACGGCCCACTTGAAGACGCTCTGCCCCTCCTGGCGCAGCGTGGGCCAGCCGGCACCTTCGTCGCGCGTGGCGAGCCACGAGTGCGTCTGGCGGATCGCCTGCGACTGCGCGCCGTCGGAGCCCCAGATCGTCGGGCCGATGCCGGGCGTGTCCGACGGGCCGATGACGACCGCGCCGGCGCCGTCGCCCAGCAGGAACGAGATGGTGCGGTCGGTCGGGTCGATGAACTCGCTCATCTTCTCGGCGCCGATGACGAGCACGTTGCGCGCGGTGCCGGCGCGCACGAGGGCGTCCGCCTGGCCGATGCCGTAGCAGTACCCGGCGCACGCGGCAGAGATGTCGAACGCGGCCGCCGGCGAGGCGCCGATGCGGTCCGCGATGATCGCGGCGCCCGCGGGCGTCTGGTGGAAGTAGGTGACGGTCGACAGGATCACGCAGTCGATGTCGGCGCCGGTGAGGCCGGCGTCCTTGAGCGCGAGGTTGGCGGCCTCCTCGGCGAGGTCGAGCACGTCGGTGCCGGCGGAAGCCCGACGACGCGTGACGATGCCGGTGCGCTGCTGGATCCACTCGTCGGAGGAGTCGATCGGGCCCGCGATGTCGTCGTTGGTGACGAGGTTCTCTCCGCGGACGCCGCCGAGGCCCAGGATGCGGGTGTGCGCCGGTCCGGTGGCCTGCGTGAGGGTGGGTCGGGTCACGACGGGTTCTCCATGCTGTTCTGAGGGGTACCGGCGTGCCGACGGATGAGGTCGCGAGCGGCGTCCAGGTCGGCGGGGGTCTTGACGGCGACCGTCTCGACCCCGGGAAGCGTACGCCGCGCCAGACCCGTGAGCACCCCGCCGGGGGCGACCTCGAGCAGGCCGGTGACCCCGAGCTGCTGCAGCGTGACCTGGCACAGGTCCCAGCGGACGGGGTTGGCCACCTGCGCGACGATGAGCTCGAGCGCGCGGGCCCCGGAGGCGGTGACGGAGCCGTCGGAGTTGGTCAGCAGCGGCACGAGAGGCTCGCCCGGCGTGACGGCGTCGGCCGCGGCGCGGAGCTCGGCGACCGCGGGGGCCATGTGCTCGGTGTGGAACGCGCCGGCCACCTGCAGCGTGATGACGCGCGCCTTGGCCGGCGGGGCCGCGGCGAACGCGGCGAGAGCGTCGAGCGTGCCGGCCGCGACCACCTGCCCGCCGCCGTTGACGTTCGCGGGCACGAGCCCGTGCTGCGCGAGCGAGGCGAGGACCTCGTCGGGGTCGCCGCCCAGGACGGCGCTCATCCCGGTGGGAGTCGCGGCGGCCGCGCGGGCCATGGCAGCGCCCCGGACGGCGACCAGGCGCAGCGCCTCGTCGTCCGTCAGCACGCCGGCGATCGCCGCCGCGGCGAGCTCGCCGACCGAGTGGCCCGCGGTCGCACCGAGCAGCGGCTGGGCCGTCAGGGCGAGCGGCGCGTCCGCGTCGATGTCCAGGACGGCCCGGACGGTCGCGAGCGCGGACGCCACGAGCAGGGGCTGGGCGACGGCCGTGTCCCGGATGGTGTCGGCATCCGAGGTGGTGCCGTGGGCGACCAGGTCGAGGCCCGTGGTGCGGGACGCCCTCGCGATCGACTCGGCGACGGACGGCAGCTCGAGCCACGGGGCGAGCATGCCGGGGGACTGGGCGCCCTGACCGGGGCAGACGACGACGAGCACGCGCTCCACTCTTCCTTCCCGGCGCCGGCTGTCCCGGTCACGGCGTGCACCAACCTTCTGGGGCCCCCTTGTACCTCTCCTACAAAGAGACGTTCGCTGCGTCGAGCCGTCCGAGCGCCAGCGCGGTCTGCAGGACGTACGACTCGCGGGCGTCGAGCGGGTCCCAGCCGGTGACGTCCGCGACGCGTCGCAGGCGGTACCGGACGGTGTTCGGGTGCACGTACAGCGTGCGTGCGGCCGCCTCCAGCGACCGCCCGGTGCCGAGGTATGCCGACAGCGTCTCGAGCAGGGACCCCTGGCTGGCGGCGAGCGGGGCGAACGCCTGCGCGACGAGCGTCCGGCGGGCCGTCTCGTCGCCGATGAGCACGCGCTCAGGCAGCAGCTCGTCGGCCTGCACCGGACGCGGAGCCTGCTCCCACGCGGGCGCGGCGAGCAGCCCGGACAGAGCCGCGCGGGCGGAGCGGGCCGAGTCGGTCAGGTCGCCGACGACGGGCCCGATCACCACGGGACCGGGGCCGAACCGGGGGAGCAGGGTCGACGCCGCGGCGCGCAGGTCGCCCTCGCCCCCGAGGAACACGACGAGGCGGTCGCCCTGGATGCCGACGAGCGCGTCGTCGGCCGCCCGGCGGGTGGCCCGCCGCAGCTCGGCGGCGCGGACGTCGTCGAGCGCGGACGTCGTCGTGCCCACCATGACCAGGGTCGATCCTCGGCCGCTCCAGCCCAGTGCGGCGATGCGTGAGCGCAGCGCGTCGTCCGCGTCGCCCCTGACCAGGGCGTCCACGACGAGCGCCTCGAGCCGCGCGTCCCAGGCACCGCGCATCTCCGCGGCGCGGGCGTAGACCTCCGCGGCCGAGAACGCCACCTCGCGCGAGTAGCGCAGGACGGCCTCACGGACCTCCCGCTCGTCGCCGGGTGCGGCCAGCCGGTCGCTGTTCGTCTCGACGACGTCGACCACCACGCGCACCAGCTGGAGCGTGTGCTGGAGCGAGATCGACCGGGTCAGCTCGGGCGGCGCGGTGGCGAAGATGTCGCCGACCCCGTGCGGCGGCCGGGTCGGCTCCGCGAACCAGGTGACGAACGCCGTGATGCCCGCCTGAGCGATGAGGCCGACCCACGAGCGGTCCTCCGCCGGCAGCTCGCGGTACCACTCCAGGTCCTCGTCCAGCCGCCGCATCGCGGCCGCGGACAGCAGCCCCGCGCCCTCGCGCACCCGGCGCTGGGTCTCGGGACCGCCACGGGACTCCAGAGCGGGCGTCTTGACCCGGGCCGACGGTGCCCGTCGGGGTCGGGTGGGCGGCAGCGGCGGCTGGGGCGCGCGCCCGTCGAGGGTGCTGGACATGGGGCGAGCATAGGGTGACGGTTGTGGGAAGTCGACAAACGTTGCCTCGCGCACACCCGTGTCGGGGAGCCCATCAGCCGGTGTGGTTCGTCCGTTACGGATAAGGTCGCTCCATGGCTCTCCTGCCCCGTCTGCGTCAGCTCATGCGACGGCCGTCCTCGGCCTCGCGGGTCGGCGCGCGCCGTCCGACCAGTGCTGCGCGGCGCGGGGACACCCTCCACGAGGACGCACTTCGGTCCATGCTGAGCGACGACCCCAACAACGAACGGGCCTTCGTCGCACTCGCCGAGATCGTCCGTCGCCGGGCCGCGGAGTCCACGGTCGCCGACGACGACCCGCTGGCCGCCCCGCCCGACGACGGCGAGCGTCAGCGCGCCGCGGACCTGGCCGTGTGGGCGCTCGGCGAGGAGCTCGCCGGCAACCCGCGCGCCTGGTACCCGCTCATCGAGGTGGCGCGTCTGTCGGTCTCCGACGACCACGAGGGCACCCTGCGCAGGCTCACCACCGCCGCCGAGCGCGACCCGTCCGGCAGGGCGCTCGTCGAGGCGCTGGCCCTCCTGCGCAGCGCCGAGATGCCCGTCGACGCGATCGGCCTGGGCGTCGGCCACTGGCGCCCGCGCGAGCACGACCCCGAGGTCGCCCGCCAGCTCGTGCTCGCCTCCATCGAGGCCGGACGACCGCTCGAGGCCAAGCAGCACATCGCGGCCCTGGACCTCGTGCCTGACCAGTCGGCGGTCGCCGACCTCAAGGGCGAGCTCGGCCGCGAGCTGGCCCACGCCGAGCAGAACATCCCCGGCACCTGACGCACCCAACGCCCCGGTCCGTCGCCGACGGCTCCCGCGGGTGCTCGAGCGCGCGCTCCACGCGACCGCGCTCGGCGACGGACGACCGCGCTCGGTGACGCGAGTGCGCGCGAGCGCTCGGTGGGGACAGGCTCACGACGAAGGCCCGGGCAGCTGCCCGGGCCTTCGTCGTGCTGCGAGCGTCAGACCGTCAGCTGTCGCCGCCGGCGTTGCCGGACGTGCCGGCCGTGACGTCGTGCAGGCGGTACCGCTCGATGGCCTGAGCGACGACCTCCGGCGCGACCGCACCGGTGCGCGCGAGCTGCTGGAGCACGCGGACCACCGTCGACGGACCGTCGATCTTGAAGTGCCGGCGAGCCGCCGCGCGGGTGTCCGAGAAGCCGAAGCCGTCGGCGCCGAGCGTGGCGTACGTGCCGGGGATCCAGGCGCGGACCTGGTCGGCGACGAGGTGGTCGTAGTCCGTCGTCGCGACGAACGGACCCTCGGCACCCTGCAGCTTGGCCGTGAGGTACGGGACGCGCTCCTCCTCGCCGGGGTGCAGGTACGCCTGCTGGTCGGCGGCGAGGCCGTCGCGACGCAGCTCGTTCCAGCTGGTCACGGACCAGACCGCGGCCTGGACGCCCCAGTCCTCGGCGAGCAGCTTCTTGGCCTCCAGGGCCCACGGCACGGCCACACCCGACGCGAGGATCTGGGCACGCGGCCCGTCGCCCTCGACCGGCGAGATGAGGTGGATCCCGCGCAGGATGCCCTCGACGTCCACGTCTTCCGGCTCGGCCGGCTGCGGCATGGGCTCGTTGTAGACGGTCAGGTAGTAGATGACGTCGCGGTCGCGACCGCCCGCCTCGCCGTACATGCGCTCGATGCCGTCGCGCACGATGTGCCGGATCTCGTACCCGTAGGCCGGGTCGAAGTGCACGACGTGCGACATGGTCCCGGCCAGCAGCGGCGAGTGCCCGTCGGCGTGCTGCAGACCCTCACCGGTCAGGGTGGTGCGACCTGCGGTGGCGCCGATGAGGAACCCGCGGGCCATCTGGTCGCCGGCGGCCCAGAACTGGTCGCCCGTGCGCTGGAACCCGAACATCGAGTAGTAGAAGTAGAACGGGATCAGCGGCTCGCCGTGCGTCGCGTACGACGTGCCGACGGCCTGGAACGCCGACGCGCTGCCGGCCTCGTTGATGCCCGTGTGCATGATCTGGCCGGACTCGGACTCCTTGTAGGAGAGCATGAGCTCGCGGTCCACGGCCATGTAGTTCTGGCCGTTCGTGTTGAAGATCTTGGCGCTCGGGAAGATCGAGTCCAGACCGAACGTGCGGGCCTCGTCGGGGATGATCGGCACCAGGCGGTGGCCGAACTCCTTGTCCCGCACGAGGTCCTTGAACAGCCGCACGAGCGCCTGCGTCGAGGCGACGTCCTGGTGCCCCGAACCCTTGGCCAGGCCCTCGTAGACCTTCGGGTCGGGCAGCGTCAGGGGCTTGTGGACCGAGCGGCGCTCAGGCACGAACCCGCCCAGCTGACGACGACGCTCGAGCATGTACTGGATGCCCTCGTCCTCGGTGCCGGGGTGGAAGTACGGCGGCAGGTACGGGTTCTCGTCGATCTGCTCGTCCGTGATCGGGATGTGCAGCGAGTCGCGCAGCGTCTTGAGGTCGTCGGACTTGAGCTTCTTCATCTGGTGCGTCGCGTTGCGCCCGGCGAACCCGGAGCCCAGGCCGTAGCCCTTGATGGTGTGCGCCAGGATCACCGTCGGCTGGCCCGTGTGCTCGCGTGCGAACTTGTAGGCGGCGTAGATCTTGCGGTAGTCGTGCCCGCCGCGCTTGAGCGCCCAGATCTCGTCGTCCGTCATCTTCTCGACGAGCGCCTTGGTCCGCGGGTCGCGGCCGAAGAAGTGCTCGCGGATGAACGCGCCGTCCTCGGCACGGAACGTCTGGAAGTCGCCGTCCGGGGTCGTGTTCATGAGGTTGACCAGCGAGCGGTCCTTGTCGGCGTTGAGCAGGGCGTCCCACTCGCGGCCCCAGACGACCTTGATGACGTTCCAGCCGGCGCCGCGGAACTGCGCCTCGAGCTCCTGGATGATCTTGCCGTTGCCGCGCACCGGGCCGTCGAGCCGCTGCAGGTTGCAGTTGACGACGAACGTCAGGTTGTCGAGCCCCTGCTGGCCGGCCAGCTGGAGCATGCCGCGCGACTCGGGCTCGTCCATCTCGCCGTCGCCGAGGAACGCCCACACGTCCTGCTCGCTGGTGTCCTTGATGCCGCGCAGGTGCAGGTAGCGGTTGGTCCACGCCTGGTAGATCGCCGCCGACGGGCCCAGACCCATCGACACGGTCGGGAACTCCCACAGGTCCGGCGCCAGGCGCGGGTGCGGGTAGGAGGGCAGGCCGCCGCCCGGGTGCGACAGCTCCTGGCGGAACCCGTCGAGCTGGTGCTCGGACAGGCGGCCCTCGAGGAACGCGCGGGCGTAGACGCCGGGGGAGGCGTGGCCCTGGAAATAGACCTGGTCGCCGCCGCCGGGGTGGTCCTTGCCGCGGAAGAAATGGTTGAGGCCCACCTCGGTGAGCGTTGCGACGGACGCGTACGACGAGATGTGCCCGCCGACGCCCACGCCGGGCCGCTGCGCGCGCGTCACCATGACGGCGGCGTTCCAGCGGATCCACGAGCGGTAGCGGCGCTCGAGCGCCTCGTCGCCGGGGAAGTACGGCTCGTCGTGCACCGAGATGGTGTTGACGTAAGGCGTGTTGAGCGAGGCCGGGATGGCCACGTTCCGCTGTCGGGCGTGCCGCAGCATGCTCAGCAGCACGTACCGCGCGCGCGGTCCGCCCTTCTCGTCGATGAGTCCGTCGAGGGACTCCACCCACTCGCCGGTCTCGTCCGGGTCGATGTCCGGGACCTGGCTGAGCAGGCCGCCGATGAGCGGTCCCGTCTCGTCGATCGAAGCCACCTGCGCTCCTTGCGTCTCGTCCGCGCGCACGAGCCCGGTCGGCATCGGCGGCGCATCTGTTCCGTCCCCGCCGGACACGCCTGGGTCGGCATGTGGCGGGTTCGGGGTAGTGGACCCATTCTCTGACCCCGAGGGCCCGAAAGTCACACCGAGTCCAAGGAACAGCCACGTGACGTCCATGACACAGGCCGCGCGCTCGTCGGGACGCGCTCGTGTCTTGCCAGGCCGGGCCCCTGTGCGGTGGGCTACGGTTTGGCATCAGGAAGCGTCGCCCCGGCCTGGGGCGAGCGAGGGAAGGGATCGGTCAGGACGTGTCATCCACCACGGACGGCGCTGCGAACGCAGCGTCTCGTCTGGGTTTCGCCGCGGGTCAGGTGATCCAGGAGTTCGGTTACGACGATGATGTCGACGACACCCTGCGCTCCGGGCTCGAGGCCATCACCGGTACCGAGCTTGTCGACGAGGACTACGACGACGTCACGGACGGCGCGGTGATCTGGTTCCGGCAGGACGACGGCGACCTCACCGACGCGCTGGTCGACGCCCTGACGGTGCTCGACGACAGCGGCCCGATCTGGGTGCTGACCCCGAAGGCCGGGCGCTCCGGCCACGTGTCGCACAGCGACATCGAGGAGGCCGCGACGACGTCCGGCCTGCACGCGATGAGCACCCTGTCGATCGCGACGGACTGGTCGGCCACCCGTCTCGCCGCCAGAGGCCGCGGCCGCTGACCGTTGTTAGGGTCGTTTCCATGACGACCCCGCTGCTCGGGCAGACCCCTCCGGACTTCTCCCTGCCCGACACGCACGGCACGCCCGTGACGCTGAGCGGCCTGCTCGGAGGACCCGCCGTCCTGGTGTTCGTCCCGTTCGCATTCTCCGGCACGTGTACCGGGGAGCTGTGCGAGCTGCGCGACAACATCGCCGAGTTCGAGCAGGCCGGCGTGCACGTCGCCGTCATCTCCTGCGACCCCAGGCACTCGCTGCGAGCCTGGGCCGCCCAGGAGGGCTTCGGCTTCGACCTCCTCTCCGACTTCTGGCCGCACGGCGAGGTCGCCCGGGCCTACGGGGTCTTCGACGAGGCCAAGGGGCACGCCGTGCGCGGCAGCTTCCTCGTCGACGGTGACGGCATCCTGCGCTGGTCGGTCGTGAACCCGCCCGGACGTGCGCGTCCCCTGGCCGAGTACCGCGCCGCGGTCGCGGCCCTGGCCGCTGCCTGACCGGTAGGCTGAGCGCCCGTCGTCGTCAGGGGCCTGTAGCTCAGCTGGTCAGAGCGCCGCGCTTACACCGCGGAGGTCGCCGGTTCGAAACCGGCCGGGCCCACCGTGCTTTCCGCGCCACCATATGGTGACATTGGTGTCGAGTAACGATATGGTTACCACGAACCGATGTGCGGATATGGTGACACGGAGGCCCCGATGAGCGACGACAAGCCGTGGGCATGGGTGACGCGCCCGAGCGACCTGGGCCGGTTCCTGCGCGAGACGCGATCGGCGCGCGGGCTGACGCAGGCCGAGCTGGCCGACGAGCTGGGGATCTCCCGGCGCTACGTCAACGAGATCGAGCAGGGCAAGCCCAGCCTCTACACCGACCGGCTGTTCGCGGTGCTGCGCGAGCTGGGGGTCGTCCTGCGGGTCGAGCAGCGGTGAGCCTCGACGTCTGGCTGTACGGCACCCGGGCCGCGACGGTGCGGTCGGGCATGACGTTGACCTGGAGCGAGGAGGCCGTGCGCCGCTGGGGGAACGGGTCGCGGGTGGTCTCCCACCTCCTGCCCGTCGGGTCGCCGGAGGGGCGTCACCCGGCGCGCGTGCGCGTCTGGCTGGAGGGGCTGCTGCCCGAGGGACGTGCCCGCAGCACCATGGCCGCGGAGCACCGCATCGACCCCGACGACACGATGGCCATGCTCGCGGTGTACGGCAAGGACACGGCCGGTGCCGTGGTGTTCGTCGACGAGGGTGCCCCGGATCCCGCCACGACCGGTCGGCTCGAACCCGTCGACGACGACGAGATCGCCGCGATGCTGACGCATGCCGCCAGGCACGGCGGGGGCGGCGACCGGCTCGATTCGCTGACGTCGCTGGCCGGGATGGAGCCCAAGGTCGCTCTCGCGCGGACCCCGGACGGGTGGGCGCGCGTCCGCGGTGGCGCGCCGTCCACGCACATCCTCAAGCTTTCGCGCCCCGAGACGTCGCCGACGCGGGACCTGATCGACACCGAGGCAGCGGCGCTCGACCTGGCGCGGCGCGTCGGACTGACCGGCGTCGAGGCGCGCATCGAACGGTTCGGCGAGCTCCGGGCCATCGTCGTGGAGCGCTACGACCGCGTCGCCGAAGCCGGCACCGTGCGGCGCGTGCACCAGGAGGACCTGGCCCAGGCGCTGGGTCTGTCCACCGCCGACCCCGACCGCAAGTTCCAGCGCGGCCGTGCCCTGCCCTCCTACGCCGCGGCCGCGGGCGTGCTGACCGACGGTGGCGCCACGCCCGACCCGCTGCTGCGGCTGGCCACGTTCACCGTGCTGATCGGCAACACGGACGCGCACGCCAAGAACCACTCGTTCGTCCGGCACGCGGACGGCGCCCGGGTCGAGCTGGCGCCGGCGTACGACGTGTCGATGCACGAGCACACCGGGGTCTCGTCCGGCCTGCTCGCGCTCGACGTCGCGGGCCGTCGCGCGATCGCGGAGGTCACGGTGGACGACCTCGTCGCGGAAGGGGCGTCCTGGGGGCTCACGCCTGCCCGGGCGCGGCGCGTGGTGACGCAGACCGTCGAGGCCACGGCGGCCGCGCTCGCGGACGTCGAGCGGTCCGTGCACCCCGGGGTCTCCGAGAAGGCCTGGGCGCAGGTCGAGCGTCGTGTCGAGCAGCTGGGAACCTGATTGTTATGGTCCGCACGTGCCTGTCGTCTCCGCGCTGACCGTCTTCCCGGTGAAGTCCTTCGCCGGCGTACCCCTGGACCGCATGGACGTGGAGGTCTCCGGACCTCGCGGTGACCGGCGGTGGATGCTGATCGACGACGACGGCGAGACCCTGACCGCGCGGAAGTTCCCCCGGATGCTGGCCGCCCACGCCCGCGTCGTCGACGGCGGCGTCGAGCTGTCCGGCGCCGGCCTGCCGACGATCACCGTGCCCGAGCCGGAGGGCCCGCCGGACGTCGCCGTGGAGCTCAGCCGGGTGTCGGTCGCGACGCTCGCCGGGGACGAGGCGTCGGCCTGGTGCTCCGAGCTGCTCGGCCGGTCCGTGCGGTTCGTGTGGCTCGACGACCCGCGACGCCGGGGGATGTCCGAGAACCACGGTGGGACCCTGGACGACCCGCTCGCCCTCACCGACACCGGTCCCGTGCACGTGACGACGACCGCGTCGCTGGCCCGGCTCGACGCCTGGGCGGCGCAGAGCCACGACGAGCTGGTGCAGACGAGCCTCGAGCGCGGTCGGCCGGCGCCTGAGCCTCGGCAGGCGCTGGACATGCGGCGGTTCCGGCCCAACCTGGTGGTCGACGGCGACCTCGAGCCGTTCGCGGAGGACGGCTGGTCCACGCTGACGGTCGGGGACGTGGAGCTGCGGTTCGCCGACACCTGCGGCCGGTGCGTGCTCACGACGATCGACCCGGACACGCAGCAGGTCGGGCGCGAGCCGCTGCGCACGCTGGCCAAGCACCGGCGCTGGGACGGCGAGGTGTGGTTCGGGATCCAGATGGTGCCGGTGCGGTCCGGGGCGATCTCCGTCGGCGACGAGGTCCACGTTGGGTAACGTGCAGGCGTGAGCGCAGCGACCCTGGCCGACGTCGTCCGGCTGCTCGAGCGGCGCTACCCGCCGGCCACCGCCGAGTCCTGGGACGCGGTCGGGCTGGTGACAGGCGACGCGTCGCAGACCGTCGCGCGCGTCCTGTTCGCGGTCGACCCCGTCGCGGCGGTCGTCGACGAGGCCGCCGCGTGGGGTGCCGACCTCGTCGTGACCCACCACCCGCTGCTGCTCAAGCCGGTCCAGTCGATCGCCGCGACCACCTTCAAGGGCGCGCTGCTGCACCGGCTGGTGCTCGGCGGGATCGGCCTCTACACGGCGCACACCAACGCCGACGCGGCGACCGGGGGAGTCGCGGACGCGCTCGCCTCCGCACTGGGACTGGTCGACACGGCGCCGCTCGACGCCGCGCCCGCCGAGGCGCTCGACAAGCACGTGGTCTTCGTCCCGGTCGGCTCCGCCGAGCAGCTCGTCGACGCGCTCGCGGCCGCGGGTGCCGGTGCGATCGGGGAGTACACGCGGTGCGCGTGGACCTCGACCGGCGAGGGCACCTTCACGCCGTCGCAGGACGCGAACCCGACGATCGGGTCCGCCGGCGTGGCGTCGAGGGTCGTCGAGGCACGCGTCGAGATGGTCGCGCCCCGGCGCATGCGCTCCGCCGTCGTCGCCGCGATGAGGGTCGCGCACCCGTACGAGGAGCCCGCGTTCGACGTCCTCGAGCTCGCGTCGTGGGCTGGGTCGACGGGCATCGGCCGAGTGGGGCGCCTGCCCGTGCCGACGACGCTGCGGGAGTTCGCGGCCGTCGTCGCGAACGCCCTGCCGGCCACCGCGCAGGGCATCCGGTTCGCCGGTGACCCCGACGGGCGCGTCGAGCGCGTCGCCGTCGTCGGCGGGTCGGGCGACTCCCTGTTCGACGCCGTCCGTCGCGCCGGCGTCGATGCGTACGTGACCGCGGACCTGCGCCACCACCCCGCCTCGGAGCTGCGCGAGCGCGCGGACCACGAGGACGGCACCCCGTACCTCGTCGACGTCGCCCACTTCGCGTCCGAGTGGCCGTGGCTCGCCCACGCGGCGCGGGCGCTGGAGCAGGATGCCGCCGCCGCGGGGACTACGGTGGAGACGCGCGTCAGCACGTTGAGCACCGACCCGTGGACGGGTCGCGTCGCGAGCCCCGAGCGGACCGCACCACACGCCACGACCGAAGGACACCCGTGACCACAGCCCCCGCAGCGGACCAGCGCCGACTGCTCGACGTCCAGGAGCTCGACACGCGGCTGGACCAGATCGCGCACAAGCGGCGGACCCTGCCGGAGCTGGCGCGGCTGGTCGAGCTCGACTCCCAGGTGGGAGACCTGCACACCGCGCTGGTCACCAGCCGGACTGCGGTCGGTGACCTCAAGCGCGAGCTGACCAAGGCCGAGGGCGACGTCGAGCAGGTCCGCGTGCGGGCTGCGCGCGACCAGGCCCGGCTCGACTCCGGACAGGGCAGCCCGAAGGACCTGCAGGCGCTGCAGAGCGAGCTCGTCGCGCTCGGTCGTCGCCAGTCCGACCTCGAGGAGGTCGAGCTGGACGTCATGGAGCGGCTCGAGGCCCACGAGACCGCGCTCGCCGAGGTCACCACCGCGCACGACTCGCTGGCGTCCCGGCGGGCCGACGTCGAGGCCGAGCGGGATGCCGCGTTCGCGGCGCTCGACGCCGACGCCGAGAAGGTCCGCGCCGAGCGTGCGGTCGCCGTCGAAGGTCTGGACGCCGCGCTGGTCACCCTCTACGAGAAGCTTCGGGCCCAGCTGGGTGGCCGCGGTGCCGGTGCGCTGCGCGGTGCACGGTGCGAGAGCTGCCGGCTCGAGCTGAACCCGCTGGACGTCGAGGCCATCCGCAAGGCGCCCGAGGACCAGGTCGTGCGCTGCGAGGAGTGCGGGCGCATCCTCGTGCGGCTGCCCGAGCCCGCGCGGGGCTGACCGTGGCGCGCCGGCTCGTCGTCGAGGCCGACGGCGGATCGCGGGGGAACCCGGGTCCGGCCGGCTACGGCGCGCTCGTGCGTGACGCCGCCACGGGTGCCGTGCTCGCCGAGCGGGCGGACTACCTCGGGGTCGTCTCCAACAACGTGGCCGAGTACTCCGGCCTGGTCGCGGGGCTGAAGGCGGCGGTCGCGATCGACGCGGACGCATCGATCGAGGTCCGGATGGACTCGCGGCTCGTCATCGAGCAGATGAGCGGCGCCTGGCAGATCAAGCACGAGGACATGCGCCGGCTCGCCGCCGAGGCGCGCTCCGTCGTCGATCCCGCCCGCGTGACGTGGACCTGGGTGCCTCGCGCCCAGAACGGCGCGGCCGACCGGCTCGCCAACCTGGCGATGGACCGCAAGACTGCCCACGTGAGCGACGTCGCCGCACCACTGGGCCGAGCCCCGCGCCCCTCGGGCGCCGGCGTCCGTTTCGACGAGGATGAGCCGGTCACGGTGGTCCTGGTCCGGCACGGGCAGACGACCATGACCGTCGCCCGGGGCTACTCGGGCTCGGGCGAGCCGGGTCCGCCGCTCGACGAGACGGGGATCGGGCAGGCGCACGCCGCCGCCGACCTCGTCGACCGCGTCGGCCGTGACCTCTGGGGCGACATCCCGTACCCGAGCCTCGTGATCGCGTCGCCGATGGTCCGCACGCAGATGACCGGCGGGATCATCGCCGAGCGGCTCGGCCTCCCGGTGCGCACGGACGCCACCTTCCAGGAGGCGAACTTCGGCGACTGGCAGGGCCTGACCTCCGAGCAGATCGAGGAGCGCTGGCCCGGTCAGCTCGAGCCGTGGCACACCGAGGCCAACGTGCGGCCGCCGGGCGGGGAGTCGATCGAGGACGTCGGGATCCGGTTGCGCGGCGGGCTCGAGGCGCTGCTGGCCGAGGGGGTGGACCGCACGGTCGTCGTGGTCAGCCACGCCGTCTCGATCCGGGCGGCGCTCGGCGTCACCATGGGCGCGCAGCCGTCGTCGTGGAGCCAGCTGCGGGTCGCGCCGGCGTCGGTGAGCATCGTCCGGTGGTTCGAGGACCGCCGCAACGAGGTCGCGGTGGTCGGTGCGCCGAGCGAGGGGTGGGGCGGCCGGCCCTGACGCGGGCAGATCGGGCACCTGGCCCGCACAGGGCGAGGCGCCCGATCCATCGGACTGCGTCCCTCTTACGCCGGGCCGCGCTGCCAGCCTAGTGGGCGGCGACCAGCGCCAGCGTCGAGACGACCACCGCCACGGGGGCCAGCAGCAGGCCTTGGCCCACGATCGTCCGGGTCGGCACGTCCAGCAGGACCGCGCGGCACCGCTGCCACCACAGGACCGTCGCGAGCGATCCCCAGGGCGTGATCAGCGGACCGACACCGGTCCCGATCAGCAGCGCCGCGATCCGCAGGGCGTCGCCGCCCATCGCGGGCTCCAGCGCGAGGTAGGCGGGCAGGTTGTTCAGCCCGTTGGCCGCGAGCGCGCCGACGCCCGCCACCCGCAGGAGGTCCACGGGACCCGTGCCGGTGCCCGACGCGTCGGCGAGGAGCGCCCCGAGGCCGTGGGAGTGCAGGGTCTCGACGATGGCGAACAGCCCGAGCACCACGAGCAAGGTGCGCCACGGCACCAGGTCACGGGCCTTCACGGGCAGCTTCTGGTGCCGGGCGAGGGTCATGACGAGGAGCAGGACGGCCGCTGCGACGGCCGTCGGGGCGGTCGGCGCGCCGAGGGCGAACGCCACTCCGAGGACCCCCACGGTCACGGCCGTGACCACCAGCAGCGGCACGTCCCGGGGCGGGCGCGGCAGGTTCGGGTCGAACGCGCCGCGCAGCACGCGGCGGTCGCGGATCGCGAGGATCACGACCGTCACGACGATGGCCGCGACCGCGGGCGCCCACATCAGGCCGAGGTAGCCCACCTCGAGCGTGTGGTCCGCCAGCAGGTTGGTCAGGTTGGACACCGGGAGCACCAGCGACGCGGTGTTGGCCAGCGCGAGCACGGCCAGCGCGAAGGGCAGCGGTGGCGTGTGCGTGCGCCGGGCGAGCGCGATGACGACAGGCGTGAGCAGCACCGCGGTGGTGTCGAGCGAGAGGACCGCCGTGCTGAGGACGGCGAGCAGCACGACGAGCGCCCACAGCGCCCACCGCCGGTTCCCGGCGACCCGCGCGGCGAGCCCGGCGGCCTGCTCGAACAACCCGGCGCCCGCGCACATCTCCGCGACGACCGTCAGGCCCGCGACGAAGACGAGGATCGGCAGCGTGCGCTCGGCCAGCTCGATCGCGTCGTCGTGCGGCAGCCAGCCGGTCACGACGACGAGCACGGTCACCAGGACCGCGACCAGCCACCAGGGGATACGCCTCACGCGACGACGAGCGACAGCGTGCGCGCACCGCGGCCCGGTGGACCGAGCTCGACGGCGAGAAGCTCCGTCCCGACGAGCTCGCCGGCCACGCGCGCGAGGCTCCTCGCATCCTGCGGAGCCTTCCCGCGGCGCGTGAGCAGGTGCCGCGTCAGCACGCCGCGCGTGTGCTTCGCGCTGTGCGAGACGACCGAGCGGGAGCCGTCGGGCTCCTGGCGCAGCACGCGCACGGCCACCCAGTCGGCGCTCGTCGGCGGGTGCCAGGCGGCCAGGTAGGTGGCCGAGCGGCAGTCGACGACCAGCTCGCCCTCGGCGCGCTCCTGCAGCTCGACGCCCAGCGACGCCTTCCACGCGCCGGCCAGCGGTCCGATGCCGGGCAGGTCGGTGCCCATCGACAGCCGGTAGGCGGGGATGTGGTCGTCGGGGCTGACCAGGCCCCACAGCCCGGAGACGATCCGGACCGACTCGGCGGCACGCGACCGAGCCGTGGGTGTGAGCCGGTCGAGCCCGGCCGCCCCGTAGAGGACGCCTGTGTAGACCTTCTTGGCCGGTGCCGTCGGGGCGGTGCGCAGGTGGACGTTCCGTGCGACCTCGTCGGTAAGGCTGGGACCGACGCCCAGCGCGGCGACGGCGTCCGGCGATGCACTGACCTGCGCGAGCGCGTCCAGCACCTTCTCGCGCAACGGCGTCAGGCCGGGTGCGGTCAGTGCATCGAGGTCGAGCAGAGGGCCGCGGGCGCGCGGCGGCGTCTTGCCCTCGGAGGGTGGCAGGAGCACGAGCACGCCTGAACTGTAGGCTCCGCGCGACGAAACCACGCGAGGAGTCCCGAGGAGGCCCGCATGGCGCACGTGAAGATCTACGGCCGGCGCGACGTCTGGCAGGACCGACGCGGTTCGCTGTCGGACGCGGTGCACCGCGCGATCGTCGGGACCTGGGGTCTCCCGCCCGAGAAGCGGTTCCACCGGTTCTTCCTGCTCGACGCCGACGACCTGGTGGCGCCGAGGTCCAAGGAGTACCTGGTGATCGAGATCCTCTGCTTCACGGGGAGGTCCCGGTCGGCCAGGCGTGCCCTGATCGCCGCGTTCTACGACGACGTCGCACCCACCCTCGGCCTGTCCGTCGAGGACCTCGAGGTGATCATCATCGAGAGCCCGCCGGAGAACTGGGGGATCCGCGGGGTCTCGGGCGACGAGCTGTCGCTGGACTACCGCGTCGACGTCTGAACCGACGGCCTCGGCACGTCGGCCCGGTTCGGTCGGACGTGGTCGGCCTCGTCGTCGCCGTCCATGCTGCCCAGACCTTCGGGCACGAGGCCCCAGGCCCGGCCGGCGTGCAGGGCGCTCTCTCGATCCGCGACGCCGAGCTTCATGTAGATGGAGCGGACCTGCGACTTCACGGTGTTCCGGGTGACGAACAGCGACGCGGCGATCTCGCCGAGCGTCAGGGGGAGAGCGAGGTGCGCGAGGATCACGCGCTCTCGCTGGGTCAGGGGCGGTGTGGTGTCCATGCCCTGGGTTCGGTGCGGAGCGGCTGGTGGATGGGCGCGATCTCGCCCTGAGCCTCCGGCCGAGGTGCAAGCCGACTACCGTCGGGGTTGCTCGCATCGTCCAGCCGGGGGAGTCGCCATGCGTCGTCGCACGTTTCTGTCGGGTCTTCTGCTCGCCTCGGTCGTCGTGCTCGGACTGGGTGCCTGCGGCACCGCCGACGACGCGGCGTCCCCGTCCCCGGCTGCCTCGTCCTCGTCGTCGACGTCGTCGTCCCCTTCGTCGTCTCCTTCGTCGGAACCCACGACCTCGGACCCGGCCGTGCCCGGCGACGGCTTCACGCTCGCGACCGCGGACGGCACGGTGGAGGTCACCGGTCCCGCCAGCAGCTGCGTGAACCCCGACGAGGGCACCCTCGACCTCGTCTTCGCCGACGACGCCACGACCGTGACCGTCACGCTCGCCCTCGGGACGGGCACGGTCTCGGCGGAGGGCGACCACAGCTTCGAGGGGACGATCACCGACTTCGTGATCAGCGACTCCGGCGACGTCCGGCTCTCCGGCACCGGCGCCGAGACCACCTTCACCGTCACGGGCACGTGCACGGGACGGTGAAGGTGGCCGCTAGGCTGTCGGCGCGGATGAGTCAGTCAGGCGGCCGCGTCAGGCCCTCGGGCCTGCCGAGGAACGTCCGGGCTCCGCAGAGCAGGGTGGTGGGTAACGCCCACCCGGGGTGACCCGCGGGAAAGTGCCACAGAGAACAGACCGCCGGCTCAGCTCGCTGGGCCGGTAAGGGTGAAACGGTGGTGTAAGAGACCACCAGCGTGCCGGGTGACCGGTGCGGCTCGGTAAACCCCACCCGGAGCAAGGCCAGACAGGGAGTGTTCGAGGGCTGCTCGCCCGAGCTCCCGGGTAGGCCGCTGGAGGCGTGCGGCAACGTACGTCGTAGAGGGATGGCCGCCACTCGCGCAGCTGCGGGCAACCGCGCGCGAGGACAGAACCCGGCGTATCGACTGACTCATCCGCTCTCAGGGCGCCCGCCGTTCGCGGGCGCCCCGGATCAGGTCGCGCCGTCGGCGGCTGCCGCCTTGAGCCCGGCGCGCATCGCGCGGATCGTGGGCTGCGCTCCCCACGAGGCCCGACCGATCGGGTCAGGTGCCCGGTTCAGGTAGTCGCGGTAGGCGGCGTCGACCGAGCTCGGCTCGTTGGTCGGCGATGCGTTCAGCAGGTCGTCCACGACCTGCGTCGGTGTCTGGACGAGCCGCGCGCAGATGTCGTCGGTCGAGGGTCCGCGACCCAGGATCCGCGTGTACAGCTCGATGATGTCGGTGACCATGTCGTCCTCCAGGTGTGCGGTCAGGTTGTTCAAGGGCACCCCGTCCGGGTGCAGAGGGTCGGCGATGCGGTTCGCGACCGGGGTGAGGGTGGCGATGTTGGAGACGACCTCGAAGTGCATCTCGTCCGCATCGCCTTCCGTCAGGCGGCCGTCGCCGTTCCAGTCGCCACCCCAGCGCACGACCCCGCCGAGGTCCACGAGGATCTGTCGGATCGCGGAGACCTGGGCGTCGGTGAAGGTGCCGTGCTCGAACCTGCGGTGCTTGCCGCCGTTGACGTCGACGGCGGTCCCCGAGAGGTGGTTGGAGCTCGTGATACCACCGGAGCTCTTGTTCAAGGCGGCGCTGCGCCATCCGTTGAAGGTGGTGACGGGCTCGACGTCTGTGTGGAAACGTCGCCCGACCTCGCAGAGGACCGTCGCCACGGGGCCGCCCAGCAGACGTGTGCTGTGCCCGGCGACCGTGGCCAGGGTCAAGCGATCATCGATCGTGTCGATGCGCGCGTAGCCGTTCATGGTGGTGGACATCTCGTCGCCTCCCTGGTTCCGATGAACACCAGGGTGCGAAGGGTCGGAGCGGATACACGTCAGGCGTCAGGCGGTCCCGCCGGCAGGCTCATCCGCTCTCGGTGCCGTGCGCGCGCCGAGACCGGTACGCGGCCACGTGCGCTCGGTTGGCGCAGCCGTTGACGTCGCAGAAGCGGCGGGAGCGGTTGCGGGAGAGGTCGACGAGAACCGCGTCGCAGTCGTCGGCCGCGCAGTGCTGCAGGCGGTCGTACTCGTTGCTGCGCACCACGTCGATCATCGCCATCGCGGTCTCGACGAGCATGACCGTGCCGAGTGGCGCGTCGGGCTCAGTGCCGTGCAGGTGCCAGTCGAGCTCGTCGTGGCGCACCAGGAACGGGACGGCGCCCCCGCGCGCGAGCATCGCGTTGAGGAGCGGTGCCGCGGTGTCGCGGTCGACCTCCCACAGCTCGGCGATCTGGTCGCGGGCGTCGCGGACCGCGGCCAGCTCGGTGCCGTCGCCGTCGTGCCGCACCGAGTAGCCCCAGCGCGTGTAGAACTCGCTCACGTCGTCGGTCGTCGCCATGGCGTCGTGCCCGTCGCGACGGCGCGCGCTGTTCACGAGCTCGGCCGCGGCGGCGAGGTTCGCCTCGGTGTCATGGGCAAATACCACGTTGACTCCTGTCGGATTCGCGCTACTGTCATGAGCGTAGCGCCCTTTCACTCATGACAAGCCTGGAGCCACGCCATGCCCACGACCGCCGCACGGGACCGCTCCGTCGGCATCGTCGCAGGTCTGGTCGCGGCGATGGCGTTCGCGACCAGCGGCCCGGTGGTCAAGCCGCTGCTCGTCGCCGGCTGGTCGCCCGGGTCGGCGATCCTGGTCCGGCTGTCCGTCGCGGCCCTGCTGCTCGCCGGACCCGCCGCGTGGGCGCTGCACGGCCGCTGGTACCTGCTCCGGGTCGAGTGGAGGACCGTGCTGGGGTTCGGGGTCCTCGGCGTGGCCACGGCCTCGACGATGTACTTCCTCGCCGTCGACCGGCTGCCCGTCGCCGTGGCGCTCCTCGTCGAGTACATGGGGCCGCTGCTGCTCGTCGCATGGCGCTGGGCACGGGAGCGCAAGGCGCCCGAGCGCGCGACGCTGGCCGGCGCGGCCCTGGCGACCGGCGGACTGGTCCTGGTCCTCGACCTGACCGGGTCGCTCGAGCTCGACCCGCTCGGGCTGGCCTTCGCGCTGCTCGCCGCCGTGGGCAACGCCGCCTACTTCGCATTCACCGGGCGCCCGACCGAGCTCCCCGCGATCAGCCTCGCCGGGGCCGGCATGGTGGTCGGCGCGGTGACGATCGGGCTCGTCGCCGCGGTCGGGATCCTGCCGATGGCGGCTCCCGACGTGAGCGTCGACCTCCTCGGCGCCCAGGTGCACTGGATCGTGCCGCTGCTCATCGTCGCGACCGTGCCGACCGCCTTCGCCTACGGCGTCAGCGCGCTGTCGGTGCGGCTCCTCGGTGAGCGGCTCGCGTCGTTCCTTGCCCTCTCCGAGGTGCTCGTCGCCGTCCTGCTGGCCTGGGTGCTCGTCGGCGMGGCGCCKCTGCCGACGCAGCTGGCCGGCATGGTGCTCGTCGTCGCGGGGATCGCCCTGGTCCGGCGCGGGACGGCGGTCCCGGCCGAGGCGGTCGCCCCGGTGGACGACCGGCACGCCGAGCTGCCGACCGCCCGGTAGGTCAGCCCGCAGCCTCCGCGGTCTCGGCGGCCAGGCGGGCCGCGGCCTCCTCGGGGGTGCTCCGCAGCAGGCAGAACTCGTTGCCCTCGGGGTCGGCCAGGACGTGCCAGGGGACGTCGTCGCCCTGGCCGATGTCGGCGCGGGTCGCTCCGAGGGCCAGGAGGCGGTCGAGCTCGGCGGCCTGGTTCGAGCCGTTCGGCGGGCGGACGTCGAGATGGATCCGGTTCTTGGCGGTCTTCAGCTCGGGGACCTTGAGGAACAGCATGTTGGCCGCGGAGCCGTCGGACGGACCGATCTCGACCTCGACGTCGTCGTCGGCCGCCTCCCACGGGTACGTCCAGTCCAGGACCTCGCGCCACCAGGCGGCGAGGGCGTGCGGGTCGGCCGAGTCGATGACGAGCTGGGAGATCACGGAAGCCATGCGACGCAGGCTAGAGGCGGGCGCCGACGCCCGCTACCGGGGATCGATCCGGACGCGGCCCGACTCGAGGTCGACGGGCGGTGCGGCGTCCTCGGCGTGCTGGATGTCGGCCTGCTGGCGCTCCTGCTCGGCGGTCAGGTGCACGTGGTTGGGCTGGAACACGTCGATGAGGTCGCCCAGGAACCCGCTCCCGGTCCCGGCGGCCGCGGCCGGCCGCTCCCGCGGCGCTCGGCGGTCGAACCATCCGTGCGCGACCATCCGGTCGACGGCCCAGAGCAGCAGCGAGACGAGCACGACGCCGCCGACGATGACCCAGACCATCGGCCCATCGTCGCACGGTGTCAGCCGGCCAGAGCGTCCGCCTGGGACTCGTGGACGGCCGCGAGCCACGGGTCGTGCAGGCGGGGATCGTCAGCCGACGAGCCGTCCAGATAGGCGAGGTCGGCCGCGACGCGCGGGGCGAGCGTGCCGACATGGCCGTGCCCGGGGACGACGAGGGACGCCGATCCGGCGAGCTGCGTGAGCGCCTCGCGGTAGGAGCCGACCGGGTCGGGCGAGGAGAGGTCGAGCAGCGGGATCTCGACGTCGGACAACAGGTCGCCGGCGACGAGCACGTCGGCGGATGGCACCACCAGCGAGGTGCTGCCGGGTGCGTGGGCGCCGTGCGTGACCACCCGCACGGGTGGTCCGGACCAGTCGAGCAGGTCCCCGACCGACGGGAAGGGCACGGGCGGCGTGACGACGACGGACGCGGGGGAGTCGCCCGGCGACGCGAGCAGGACGCGGGCCAGCTCCTCGTCCTCGTCGCGCTCGTTCATCAACGTCTCGACGTCGACGGGCCAGCCGCCGGACCAGCGCGGCAGCCCGGTGAAGATCCCGCCGTCGAGCAGGTGGTCCCAGTGGCCGTGCGTCGACCACACGGCGATCGGGGTCCAGCCGTGCTGGCGGATCGCCGACGACAGGACGTCGATCTCGTGCGCGGTCACGCCCGGGTCGACGACGAGGCACGTGCGGTCGTTCGCGACGAGCACCGTGGACGTCGTCAGGTACACCGCGCTCGTCGCGACGTGGACGCCCTCGGCGACCTCGGTGAGGACGGGCAACGTCAGCCGCGGTAGTCGGCGGCGAGCGCGGCTGCGCCGATGATCCCGGCGGCGTTGCGGAGCTGGGCCGGGACGATCTTGGTGCGGAGGTCGAGCAGCGGCAGGAACTTCTCGTCGTGCTTGCTGACGCCGCCGCCGACCACGATCAGGTCCGGCCAGAAGAGGTTCTCGACGACGGTGAAGTAGCGCTGCAGCCGCTCGGCCCACGCCTCCCAGGACAGGTCGTCCCGGTCGCGCGCACTCTCGGCGGCCCGTGACTCGGCGTCGTGCCCGTCGATCTCGAGGTGCCCCAGCTCGGTGTTCGGCACCAGGTGCCCGTCGACGATCAGGGCGGACCCGATGCCCGTGCCCAGCGTCACGACGAGCACGACCCCGTTCACGCCCTTGGCGGCGCCGTACAGCACCTCGGCATAGCCGGCGGCGTCGGCGTCGTTGACCGCCAGGACCTGGCGACCCGACGCGGTCTGGACCACCTTCTCGACGTTGGTGCCGATCCACGACTTGTCGACGTTGGCGGCCGACTGCGCGACGCCGTGCAGGATCACCGCCGGGAACGTGACGCCGATCGGGACGTTCTTGTCGAGGTCGAACGAGTCGACGACCTCGGCCACGGTCTGCGCGACCGCGTCGGGCGTCGACGGCTGGGGGGTGGGGATGCGCACGCGGTCGGCCGCGAACTCGCCGTCGCGGAGGTCGACGGGTGCGCCCTTGATCCCGCTGCCGCCGATGTCGATGCCGAACGCCGTGCTGGCCTTCTTCGCGTGCTTCTTGTCGTCGCTCATGGCAGGGTCAGGATCTCCGCTCCGGATTCGGTGACGAGCAAGGTGTGCTCGAACTGCGCGCTGCGGCGGCCGTCGGCCGTCAGGACCGTCCAGTCGTCGTCCCACATGACCCAGTCCGGGGTGCCGAGGTTCAGCATCGGCTCGATGGTGAACACCATCCCCGGCTCGATGAGGGTGTCGTACGCCGGCGCCGCGTCGTAGTGCGGGATCACGAGCCCGGTGTGGAACGCCGGACCGACGCCGTGCCCGGTGTAGTCGCGGACCACGCCGTACCCGAACCGGGCTGCGTACTTCTCGATCACGCGGCCGATGACGTTGACCTCGCGCCCGGGGACGACGGCCTTGATCGCCCGGGCCAGTGCTTCCTGCGTGCGCTCGACCAGCAGCCGGGACTCCTCGTCGACGTCGCCGGCCAGGAACGTCGCGTTGTTGTCCCCGTGCACGCCCCCGATGTAGGCCGTCACGTCGATGTTCACGATGTCGCCGTCCTCGACGACCGTCGAGTCGGGGATGCCGTGGCAGATGACCTCGTTCAACGACGTGCACAGCGACTTGGGGAAGCCGCGGTAGCCGAGCGTCGAGGGGTAGGCGCCGTGGTCGAGCAGGAACTCGTGGCCGATCGCGTCGAGCCGGTCCGTGGTGACACCGGGTTCGACGTGCTCCCCGACCAGGGCGAGCGCCTGCGCCGCGATGCGCGCCGCGACGCGGATGCGGCCGATCATCTCGTCGTCCAGCACGTTCGGGCCCGTCCAGCGGGCCGGGCCCGGGTGACCGACGTACTCGGGGCGGGCGATCGAGGACGGGACGGAGCGGCGAGGGCTGACCGTGCCGGGGACCAGGGCGCTTCGTGGCGCGTGCACGGACGACATACCTGGCAGTCTACGGAAGAGAGGGCATCGAAGCCGGGTGGGTGCCCGTACGGAGGGAGAGCGCGATGGCCGACGGGTACTACTACAACCTCGAGACCCACCAGGTGGAGGAGGGACGGCAGAGCGACTACACGAAGCTCATGGGCCCGTACCCGACGCGGGAGGCGGCGACGCAGGCGCTCGAGACCGCGCGGCGACGCAACCAGGCGTGGGACGAGCAGGACGAGAAGGGCTGAGTCAGCGCCGTTCGAGCGTCGCGAGGATCGGTCGGTGGTCGCTGCCGCCCGTCGCGGGCAGGACGGCGAAGTCGACCACGCGCCAGGCGCGTCCGTCGACGAGCACGTGGTCGATCGGCGCCGCGAGCAGGCTGGGTGCCGACGACGGCCAGGTGCCGTGCGACGCCTCGCCGACCTCGCGGGCCGCGTCGACGCACGGACCCAGGTCGCGCAGGCCGGGGTGGTCGAGGGTGGCGTTGAGGTCGCCCGCGACGATCGCCCCCGGGGTGCTCGCGCACTGCGTCGCGACGAGCGTGGTGTCCTCGCGCCAGGCGGCCATCGTCGAGCGCTCGCCCGGGGAGATCGGGTGCGCCGCGACGAGCACCGGGGAGGACGGGTCGAGCGGTCCGACGCGCATCGAGCCGAACCGGGTGGGCAGCTCACGCTCCGGGCCGTAGGCGCCCAGCCGCTCACCGACGAGCAGGGTCGTGCCGACCACCTCGGGCATCGTGCCGTCGGCCGTGTAGACCAGCATCGGGTGGCCCGTCTGCGCCATCAGAGCGGCGACCTTCTTGCCGGTGCGGTACGACGTCTCCGGCAGGACGACGACGTCCGCGTGGTGCTCGTCGACCAGCGTGAACAGCTCGGCCGGGGTGACCACGTCCAAGGTGTTGAACGACAGGACGACGACGTCGTCGGAGTCCGCCGCGGCCGCCGGCTCGTGCGGCACGCTCCGCCAGCCGAGGACCGCACCCTGCGCCGCCGCGCCGACGGCGAAGGCGATGACGAGCGGGAGCAGCGTCCGACGAGGTCCGGGAAGCGCGAGGAGCACCGCGAGCAGCGCGGCCGTGCCGAGCGCGCCCAGACCGAGGACCGCCCGGAACGACACGAGCTGCGCGACCGGGTACACGCCCGAGGCGACAGGCAGGGCAAGGGCCACGAGGACAGCGCCGACGACGATCCCGACGACGAGGACCGCGCGGCGTGCCGTCATGAGTCGAACTGGTGACCGGCGTCGGGGAACGTGCCGTTGCGGACCTCGTCGGCATAGGCGGTCGCGGCCGCCGAGAGGGCGGCGCCCACCTCGCCGAACCGCTTGGCGAACCTCGGCGACCAGTCGGTCATGCCGGCCATGTCGACCCACACGAGCACCTGGCCGTCGCAGCCGGCGCCCGCGCCGATGCCGATCGTGGGGATGTGCACGATCTCGGTGATCCGGGCGGCGACGGGAGCCGGCACCATCTCCAGCACCACGGCGACGGCGCCCGCGGCCGCGACCGCGACGGCGTCCTCGCAGAGCACCTCGGCGGCGTGGTCGCCCCGGCCCTGCACCCGCGGACCGCCCAGCAGGTTCTCGGACTGCGGCGTGTACCCGAGGTGCGCGACGACGGGGATGCCCGCGTCGGTCAGCGCCTTGATCTGCGGGACCACGCGCTTGCCGCCCTCGAACTTCACGGCGGCGACGCCGGTCTCCTTCATCATCCGGACGGCCGTGGCCAGCGCCTGCTCGGGGCCGGCCTCGTACGACCCGAACGGCAGGTCCGCGACGACGAACGCGCGCTGGGCGGCCCGGGCGACGGCACGAGCAGGCGGGATGAGGTCATCCACGGTCACCGGCAGCGTCGTCGTGTGCCCGTGCATCGTGTTCCCGATCGAGTCGCCGACCAGGAGCATGTCGATGCCCGCCGCGTCGAAGATGTGCGCCGTCACGGCGTCGTACGCGGTGAGCATGGTCAGCCGCTCACCGCGCTCCTTCGCCTCGCGCAGGTGGTGCACGCGCACGCGCTTCGGGGTCTGGCTCATCGTTCGGTGCTCCTGTTGTCTCTGAGAATCACGCTTCGCGCCAGGCCGTCGTGATGGGCAGCCGTCGGTCGCGACCGAACGCCAGCGCCGTCACCTTGGTGCCCAGCGGGTACTGCCGACGCTTCCACTCGGCCCGGTCGACGAGCGCGAGGACCTTGTCGACGACGGCCGGGTCGAACCCCCGCGCGAGCAGCTCAGGTCGCCCCTCGGCGTGCTCCACGTAGGCGTCCAGCACCTCGTCGAGCAGCTCGTACGGCGGCAGCGAGTCCAGGTCCACCTGGCCGGGACGGAGCTCGGCGCTCGGCGGCTTGGTGATCGACGACTCGGGGATCGGCGGCAGCTCGCCCGCGTCGACCGCCGCGTTGTTGCGCCAGCGGGCCAGCTTCCAGACGCGGGACTTGTCGACGTCCTTGATGGGCGCGAAGCCGCCGATGCTGCCGGCGTCGTAGATCGTCGTGTAGCCCGTCGCGAGCTCGGACTTGTTGCCCGGCGCGATCACGAGGTGGCCCTCGCGGTTGGAGATCGCCATGAGGATCACGCCGCGGACGCGGGCCTGCAGGTTCTCCGCGGCCACGCCCTCGAGCGGGATCTCGCCCTCGAACGCGTCGACCATCGCCTTGATGGGCTGCACGCGGTAGTCCGCGCCGATCCGCTTGGCCAGGTCCTGCGCGTCGTCCTTGCTGTGCTCGGAGGAGTACACGGACGGCATGGAGACCCCGACGACGTTCTCGCCGCCGATCGCGTCGGCCGCGATCGCCGCGACGAGCGCCGAGTCGATGCCGCCGGACAGCCCGAGCAGCACGGACCGGAACCCGTTCTTGCGCACGTACCCGCGCAGTCCGGCGACGAGGGCCTGGTAGACCTCCTCGTCGGGGTCGAGCGTGCGGGCCTTCGGGCCCTCCGACGGTGCGTCGTCGTCGCCGAGCAGGTCCCAGACGAGCAGGTGCTCCTCGAACTGCGGAGCGCTGGTCAGCACGCGGCCGTCGGTGGCGATCACGAACGAGCCGCCGTCGAAGACGAGGTCGTCCTGCGCGCCGACGAGGTTCACGTACGCGACGGGCGCCTCCACCTCGTGCGCGCGACGGGCCGCGAGCTCGACGCGCTGGTGGCCCTTGCCCTCCTCGTACGGCGAGGCGTTCAGCACGACGAGCAGCGAGACCTCGGCCTCGTCCATCTGGGAGACCGGGCCGCCGTCCTGCCAGATGTCCTCGCAGATCACGACGCCTACTCGTCGGCCCACGACGTCGATGACCAGCACGTCGTCGCCGGGCGCGAAGATCCGGTACTCGTCGAACACGCCGTAGTTGGGCAGGTGGTGCTTGTTGTACCGCTCCTGGACCTTCCCGTGCTGAAGCAGCACGGCCTGGTTGGTGGGCCGGCGCGGTCCCTCCGGGGCCTTGGGCTCGTGCACGGGGGTCACCGACCGCTCGCCGACCGTCCCGACGAGCACCGCGAGGTCCCCGAGACCCGCGTCGGCCAGCGCCGCCGCCGTCTCCTGCAGGGCCGCCTCGGCCCCTCGTCGGAACGACGCCCGCAGCGCGAGGTCCTCGATCGGGTACCCGGTGAGCGTCATCTCGGGGAACACCACGAGGTCGGCGCCGGCGTCCGCAGCCTTGCGGGCCCAGGCCAGCACCGCCTGGGCGTTGGCCGCGACGTCACCCACTCGCGTGTCGATCTGCGCCAGGGCGACGCGGGCGTGAGGCATGTGTCCGAGCCTAACCACCCGGTCGGCGCAGCACGTTCTCGCGTGGCGCGACTCACGCCCAAGACCCGCCCCGGACACTGACGCTCGGAACCGTGGTTCATCAGGCAGGATGTACCGCATGGACAGGCAGCAGGAGTTCGTGCTCCGCACAGTCGAGGAGCGGGACATCCGCTTCATCCGCCTCTGGTTCACCGACGTGCTCGGGATCCTCAAGTCGGTGGCGGTCGCCCCGGCTGAGCTCGAGGCCGCGTTCTCGGAGGGGATCGGGTTCGACGGGAGCGCGATCGAGGGCCTGACGCGCGTGTACGAGGCGGACATGATCGCCCGCCCGGACCCGTCGACGTTCCAGGTCCTGCCCTGGCGCGGTGAGCGGCACGGCACCGCCCGCATGTTCTGCGACCTGCTGACGCCCAACGGGGAGCCGTCGCTGGCCGACTCCCGCAACGTGCTCAAGCGCGCGCTGTCGCGGGCCGCCGACCAGGGGTTCACCTTCTACACGCACCCCGAGGTCGAGTTCTACCTCTTCGACGCGCCGGCCGACCCGACGCAGCCGCTGGTCCCCGTGGACCAGGGCGGCTACTTCGACCACGTGCCGCGCGGGACCGCGCACGACTTCCGACGTGCCGCGATCACGATGCTCGAGTCGATGGGCATCTCGGTGGAGTTCTCCCACCACGAGGCCGGCCCGGGCCAGAACGAGATCGACCTGCGGTACGCCGACGCGCTGACGACGGCCGACAACATCATGACCTTCCGCACCGTGGTCAAGGAGGTCGCGCTCGAGCAGGGCGTGTTCGCCTCCTTCATGCCCAAGCCGCTGGCCGACCAGCCCGGTTCCGGCATGCACACGCACCTGTCGCTGTTCCAGGGCGACGCGAACGCGTTCCACGAGGCCGGCGGCCACCTGGAGCTGTCCAAGACGGCCCGGTCGTTCATCGCCGGCCTGCTCAAGCACGCCGCCGAGATCACTGCGGTCACCAACCAGTTCGTGAACTCCTACAAGCGGCTGTGGGGCGGCGCCGAGGCGCCCAGCTACATCTGCTGGGGTCACAACAACCGGTCCGCCCTGGTCCGCGTGCCCATGTACAAGCCCGGCAAGGGCAACTCGAGCCGCATCGAGTACCGCGCCGTCGACTCGGCCACCAACCCGTACCTCGCGTTCGCGGTCCTGCTGAACGCGGGCCTCAAGGGCATCGAGGAGGGGTACGAGCTGCCCGAGGGCGCCGAGGACGACGTCTGGGAGCTCACCGACGCGGAGCGCCGCGCGCTCGGCATCGAGCCGCTGCCCACGTCGCTGGACGCCGCGATCTCGATCATGGAGAAGTCCGAGCTCGTGGCCGAGACCCTCGGCGAGCACGTGTTCGACTACTTCCTGCGCAACAAGCGCCAGGAGTGGGACGCCTACGCCGCACAGGTCACCCCGTACGAGCTGCGGCGGTTCCTGCCGGTCCTGTGACGGTCTCGTCCTCCGGCCGGGGATCGACGCTCGCCGGGCGGCTGACGCGGGCGGGCGTCTCCGACCCGACGCGCGCCCAGCGGCTGCTCGCGGACGCGGCGCTGGTCGCGATCGTCGACGACCCGGCAGACCTGCTCGTCGGGGCGCTGACCGAGGTCGCCGACCCCGACCAGGCGCTGCTCGCGCTGGCGAAGCTGGCCGGCGCGGTCGGCGACGACCCGGAGGTCCTGCGCGGGATCCTGCTGGAGGACGGCCCGGCCCGCGCACGGCTGCTCGCCGTCGTCGGCGCCTCGATCGCGCTCGGCGACACGCTGGTCGCGCACCCCGAGGCCCTGACGATCCTTCTCGACGACACCCCCGGCACCGGCGTCGCGGTCGACGCCGTGCGCGCGGAGCTCCTCGAGGCCGTCGGGGCGGACCCCTCGGCGGACGTCCCTGTCGCCGCGCTCGCCGGGTCCGCCGGGATCGATGCGATGCGCAAGGCGTACCGGTTCCGGCTCCTGCGCATCGCCGCGACCGACCTGACCAGCACCGAGCCGCTCAGTCGCCTGCCGGGCGTCGCGGCGGCGCTCGCCGATCTCGCCGCAGCGGCGCTGGAGGCCTCGCTCGCGATCGCGCGCGCCGACCTCGACGACCACGGGCTCGGCGTGCGGCTGTCGGTCATCGGCATGGGCAAGTGCGGCGGCCGGGAGCTCAACTACGTCAGCGACGTCGACGTCATCTACGTCGCCGAGCCGATGGACGGTGTCGACGAGGCCGAGGCCCTGTCCACCGGCGCCCGGCTCGCGGCCGGGCTGGCGCGGGCGTGCTCCACCCCGTCGGTGGAGCCCGCGCTGTGGCCCGTGGACGCGGCGCTGCGCCCGGAGGGCAAGAACGGTCCGCTGGTCCGCACGATCGCCAGCCACAAGGCGTACTACGAGCGCTGGGCCAAGACGTGGGAGTTCCAGGCGCTGCTCAAGGCCCGGCCGCTCGCCGGGGACCGCGCGCTCGGCCAGGAGTACGTCGAGATGACGCAGCCGTTCGTCTGGGGGGCCGTCACCCGCGAGCACTTCGTCGAGGACTCCCAGGCCATGCGCCGCCGCGTCGAGAGCTACGTGCCGGCCGCCGAGGCCGACCGGCAGATCAAGCTGGGGGTCGGCGGGCTCCGGGACGTCGAGTTCACGGTCCAGCTCCTGCAGCTCGTGCACGGGCGCGCCGACGAGTCGATCCGCAGCCCCAGCACCCTGACCGCGCTGGCCGCGCTCGCCGCCGGTGGGTACGTGGGCCGGTCGCACGCCGCGCAGCTGGCCGTCTGCTACCGGCTCATGCGGGCGCTCGAGCACCGCATCCAGCTGCACCGCCTGCGCCGGACGCACCTCATGCCGACCGCGGAGCCGGACCTGCGCCGGCTCGCCCGGTCGGTGGGGATGCGGTCCGAGGGCGCCGACGGGCTCGTCGAGCGCTGGAAGGCGGCCAAGCGCGACGTCCGGCGCCTGCACGAGGAGCTGTTCTACCGGCCGCTGCTGCCGGCGACGGCCCAGCTGTCGACGGAGGAGGCGAGCCTGTCTCCCGACGAGGCCCGCGCCCGCCTCGCGGCGATCGGCTACCTCGACCCCGCGGGCGCCATGCGGCACATCGCCGCGCTCACCGAGGGGCTGTCGCGGCGTGCCGCGATCCAGCGGCAGCTGCTGCCCGTGATGCTCGGCTGGTTCGCGGACGGCGCCGATCCCGACGGTGGGCTGCTGGCGTTCCGTCGGCTCTCCGACGAGCTGGGCGCGACGCACTGGTACCTCAAGCTGCTCCGCGACTCCGGCACGGCCGCCCGACGCCTCGCGCGGGTGCTCTCGACGAGCCGCTACGTCGCCGACGCGCTGACCCGCTCGCCCGAGTCGGTCACGTGGCTGGCCGACGACGCCGACCTGGAGCCGCGGACGTACGAGCGGCTGACGGCGGAGGCGGACGCGATCCTGACGCGGTCCGACGAGCCGGTGAAGGCGGTCACGTCGTTGCGTGGCCTGCGTCGACGCGAGCTCGCCCGGACCGCCGCCGCGGACGTCACGGGGACGCTCACCGGGACGCGAGCATCGCGCAGCCTGAGCGTGGCGGCCGACATCGTGCTGGTCGGGGCCCTGCGCGTCGCCGAGTGGGAGGCGCGTTCGCAGCGCGGGCTGGATGAGAACCCGACGCGGATGCTCGTCGTGGCCATGGGCCGCTGGGGCGGCCGGGAGATGGGCTACTCCTCGGACGCCGACGTGCTGTTCGTGCACGAGCCCGTGCCCGGCGTGGACCACGTGCTCGCGCAGGAGTTCGCGCTCTCGGTCACGACGACCCTGCGCATGCTGCTCGGCACGGTCGGGCCGGAGCCGACGCTCGAGGTCGACGCCGACCTGCGTCCCGAGGGTCGCAACGGTCCGATGGTCCGCTCGTTCGACTCCTACGCCGAGTACTACGACCGCTGGTCGTCGCCGTGGGAGAGCCAGGCGCTCCTGCGCGCCCGTCCGGTGGCCGGCGACCCGGGCCTGGGGGAGCGGTTCGTCGAGCTCGTCGCGCCGCTGCGCTACCCACAGGGCGGCATCGACCCGTCCGACGAGCGCGAGATCCGCAGGATCAAGGCGCGCGTCGAGTCGGAGCGCCTGCCCCGGGGTGTCGAGCCGGCGCGCCACCTCAAGCTCGGCCGCGGGGGGATCTCGGACGTCGAGTGGACCGCGCAGCTGCTGCAGCTCCAGCACGCGCACGAGGTGCCCGCCCTGCGGACGACCGAGACGCTCGAGGCCCTCGACGCCGCGGCCTCGGCAGGGCTGCTCGACGCCGACGACGCGCGGGTCCTCACCGAGGCGTGGCAGCTCGCGTCGCGGCTGCGGGACGCAAACGTCCTGTGGACCGGTCGCGGCGGAGCGCACGCCGACCTCCTGCCGCACGATCGACAGGCCCTGGCCGGCCTCGCGCGGGTGGTCGGCTATCCCGCGGGCTCCGGCGGCGAGCTCGAGCAGGACTACCTGCGGACCGCGAGGCGGGCTCGGACGGTGGTCGAGCGCGTGTTCTACGGCTGAACCTCCGGCATTCCATGAACCTGCTCGCGCTCTGACCAGCGGAACTGCCATGCTCGACCAGACATCGTGCAAATGGTGCGAACAGTTCAACGTGTGCCGGGAGGGCCCGTGGTCGAGAACACTCCGCCGCCTCGAAAGCCGAGGACGCCGGCCGCAAAGCGGACACCCCGGACGACCGCTCCGAAGACCGAGCCGGTGACGCCGCCAGTCGACGAGACGCTCGAGGCCGGCGCTCCTGCGACGGGCACCGAGACGCCCGCCGTCGAGACGCCGGTCGAGGAGACGCCCGCGGCCGAGGTCGTCGTCGAGGAGCCCGCGGCGAACGTCGCCGAGGACATCGCGGCCGACGAGACGGCCGAGCCCGTGCTCGAGGAGGCGGAGCCCGCCGCGAACGACACGGAGCCGATCGTGGTCGGCACGACGGCCGAGGTCCTCGAGCCCGACACCCTGAACGACACGGTGCCGATCGTCGTCGCGACGGCGGAGGAGCCCGAGACCCCGGCAGCCCTGGAGGCGCGTCTGGCGGCCCTCGAGGCCGAGAACGCAGCCCTGCGCGCGGCCACGGTGACGGCGCCCGCCGTCCGACGCAAGCGCAAGCCGGGGCGCACCACCGCGGCGATCGTGCTCATCCTGCTCGGGGCGCTCCTGGCGCCGATCGCCGTCGTCGGCAACTGGGCCCGCGACCTCGTCGTCGACACGGACGCCTACGTCGACACGATCGCGCCGATCGCCAGCGACCCCGGGGTGCAGGCCGCGGTCACCAACCGCGTCACCAACGCGGTGGTCGACGCGCTGAACCTCGACGAGCTGACGACGCAGGCGACCGACGCGATCGCCGGCCTGAACCTGCCGCCGATCGTCACGACCGGACTCGCGTCGCTGAAGGGGCCGCTGCAGGACGCGGTCACGGGCTTCGTCCGCAAGCAGGTGGACAAGATCGTCACGTCCGACGCCTTCGCCGCGACGTGGACCGAGGCCAACCGAACGGCCCACGAGCAGATCGTCGCGACGCTGCGGGGCGACCCCGACGCGCTCGCGCAGATCAGCGACTCGGGCCAGCTCGTCATCGACATCACGCCGATCATCGAGCAGGTCAAGACGGCGCTCGTCGACGCCGGGTTCACGCTGGCCGGCCGGATCCCGACGATCAAGGTGACGTTCCCGGTCGCGTCCAGCTCCGACCTGGTCCGGCTGCAGAACGCGTACCGCGCGATCGACGTGATCGGTGCCGTGCTTCCGTGGATCTCGCTGCTGCTCCTCGCCGCGGGCGTGCTGTTCGCCCAGAAGCGGTCGCGCGCGCTCGTCATCGCCGGGCTCTCGCTGGCCGTGGCGATGGCGCTCCTGGCCGTCGGGCTCGCGATCGGCAGATGGTTCTACTCGAACTCGCTGCCGCCGAGCGTCCAGCGTCCCGACGTGGCCGTCACGCTCTACGACCAGTTCGTCTCGCTGCTGCGGATCGAGCTGCGGGTCGGGCTCGTCCTGGGCCTGATCGTCGCGATCGTCGCGTTCTTCGCGGGCGGCACGCCGGCCGCGAGGTCGGTGCGCGAGACGTCCGGCAAGGGCGTCGCGTGGGTTCGGGGACTCGGCGACCGGCACGGCGTCGGGACCGGGGCCTTCGGAGTCTGGCTCTACGAGCAGCGCACCCTCATCCGCGTCGTCGTGACCGGCATCGCGGTCCTGGTCCTCGTGCTGGCCGACGGGATCACCGGCAAGACCGTCTTCGTGGTGGCCGTCGTCGCGCTCCTGATCCTGGGCGTGCTCACGCTCCTGGCGCGTCCGGCCCACGACGAGCCCGCTATGGAGCCTGTCGCGACGTCCTGACCAACGCGCAGCCGGCGTCGCCCTCCTCGGGGCCGACGCCGGCTGCGCGGCTGCGCCCGAGGTTCCAGGCCAGCGGCCCGCCCCAGGTCGGTGACGTGTCCGCCCCGCTGAGCACGCACGAGCGCAGGGGTTCGCTGAGCGCGTCCATCGCCGGCACCGCGTCGGAGGACAGGTCCTGCAGGTAGACGATGTCGAGGTCGCCCGTCGCGGCGGCAGAGGTGTTGTGCCGCAGGATCTGCGCGTCGGGGTTCACCAGGGCCAGCCCGAGCATCGCCACGGCGACCACCTGCACGACCGCCCCCGGGAGCCAGCCGCCCTTCCACCGCACACCGGCGACGAGCACGAGGACCAGGACGACCCCGAGGACCACCTCCGCGACCGCCACGAGCAGCCGGAGCCGCGTGAGTCCATACATGTCGACATACAGGTCCATCCGACGCAGCGCCGAGGCGACGACGCCGAGCGTGCCGACGCACAGCACGCCGAGGGCGACCCGTGCCGTCAGGCGGTCGGGTGCGCGTCGTGCGGCGACGGCCACGACGACGAGGGTCAGGGCGGTCGCGACGACGAGCTGCCAGAACCCCTGCCGGGCGTACTGGGCGTAGGTGACGTCGCCGAGCCGCCCGCCGACGAGCGTGTCGACCTGCACGAGGACGAACGCGACCACGAGCACGTCGAGCGCGACGACCGGCAGCAGCCACTCGCCGCGACGGGCCGCCGGGGCGGGGGAGAGGCGGGCGTCGGACCATCCCGGCGGGTGCAGCGCGAGCTGCGCGAACGTCGCCGCGACGACCGCCACGACGGCGCCGACGACGAGCTGCGCGGGCAGCCACTTCGCGTCGACGGTCGGGACGTAGCTCGCGAACACGCTGTCGGCGCTGGTGAACAGCAGCCCGAACACCAGCAGCAGCCCCACCGTGATCCCCACGCTGCGCAGCGCCACGAGCAGCTGTCCTCGTCGCGACCCTGCCGTCCGCCCGAGACCCGACCCGAGCCACGGCACTGCGCGGGCTGCACCCGCGGCCCATGAGACCGGCGCGAGCAGGTAGGCCGGCGCCGACCGTGCGCCGGTGACGGCCGACGCGGCCGCCCAGGCGGCGACCACGGCGCAGAGCCCGGCCACCCACCCGGCGGCGCGGACGGCGACGACGGACACGAGCGCGACCGACAGCGCGGCCGTGACGAGGTCCGTCACCGACCGACGGCGCCAGAGCGCCGGGACGGCTGCCACCCAGACCATCGTCCCGGCGAGCGCGGCGCCGAGCCCGGGCTGGTGGCCGACGAGCGCCACGGCGCTCAGCACGCCGACGACGAGGCACGTCGCCAGCGTGACGGCGGCGATCGGGCGGCTGCGGGCGGCCCAGAACGGGGCCAGGACGGTCGCGAGGCGGCCGGGCCTCTCGGGCGGTCCGTACACCGGACGCTGCTGCCAGACGGGGGCGGGAAGGCTCGCATCGGTCATGCCGTCACCGTACGAATCCTGTGCGTTCCCTGTACCGGACTTCGGAGGGGGTCGCGTGCACGTTCCGTGCGCTGACGTGCAGATTCGATGGTCGACCCGTTGACGGACGGCCGTCCAGTCCGTCAGGCTCGGGAGCACGCCGACCAGTGGTGACCGGTCGGTGCCGGCCGATCGATCGACGATCCCGCTGCGAGGCGAAGATGAGCACTGACCCGGTCGATCCCGTCCTTGCCCGAGCTTGCCCGCGCTGCGGTGCGGCACCGGGGGAGCCCTGCCGCACGGCCGACCGCGTGGTCCGGGACCCGCACCGTCGCCGCCTCTCGGCCGCAGACTCCGCGGAGCCGGCAACGTCCGACTGAGGACTGCTCGGTCCGGGACCTCTCACAGGTGCCGCGGCGCCGTTGTGCGCAGTTGTTGACGCCCGCGCCACGGGATCGCGCCCTCCTGGCAATCCGCTCCAGGCATCGTCGGTGGTGTCCGATCGACACAGGGAGCTGCCGGCACGTGACCACGCCCGCCACCACGACCGTGAAGTCGTCCTGCTCCTACTGCGGAGTGGGCTGCGGCATGGTGCTCGAGATCGCCGTCGACCCGGCGACCGGTCGGCGGCGCGTCGCGAAGGCGTCGGGCGACAAGGAGCACCCGGCCAACCGCGGCCGGCTGTGCACCAAGGGGGCGACGAGCGCCGAGATGCTCGCGGCCGGCGGGCGCCTCGAGCAGGCGATGGTCCGACCCGAGCGAGGGGCACCGCTCGAACCGCGCCCGACGGCGGACGCGATCCAGGAGGCGGCGCGACGGCTGCGTGCCGTGATCGACGAGCACGGGCCTGAGGCGGTCGCGTTCTATGTCTCGGGGCAGATGTCGCTGGAGGCCCAGTACCTGTCCAACAAGCTCGCGAAGGGCTTCGTCGGCACCAACCAGATCGAGTCCAACTCCCGGCTCTGCATGGCCAGCGCCGGGACCGGCTACAAGCTCTCGCTGGGTTCCGACGGGCCTCCGGGGTCCTACCAGGACTTCGACCACGCCGACGTGTTCCTCGTCATCGGCTCCAACATGGCCGACTGCCACCCGATCCTCTTCCTGCGGATGATGGACCGGGTCAGGGCCGGGGCGAAGCTCATCGTCGTCGACCCGCGCCGCAGCGCCACCGCCGACAAGGCCGACCTGTTCCTCCAGGTGAAGCCCGGGACCGACCTCGCCCTGCTCAACGGGCTCCTGCACCTGCTGGTCGCCGACGGGCACATCGACGAGGAGTTCATCGCCGAGGCCACCGAGGGCTGGGACCAGATGCCCTCGTTCGTCGCGGACTACCCGCCGGAGACGGTCGCCGGGCTCACCGGCATCCGCGAGGCGGACCTGCGCACCGCCGCCCGGTGGATCGGCGAGTCCGACAACTGGATGTCCTGCTGGACGATGGGCCTCAACCAGAGCACCCACGGCACCTGGAACACCAACGCGCTGGTCAACCTCCACCTCGCGACCGGCGCGATCTGCCGGCTCGGCAGCGGCCCGTTCTCGCTGACGGGGCAGCCGAACGCCATGGGTGGCCGCGAGATGGGCTACATGGGGCCGGGCCTCCCGGGCCAGCGCAGCGTCCTCGACCCCGAGGACCGCGCGTTCGTCGAGACGGCGTGGGGTCTGCCCGACGGAACCCTGCGCACCGAGGTGGGCACCGGCACGATCGACATGTACCAGCGGATGGTCGACGGCAGCATCAAGGCCTGCTGGATCATCTGCACGAACCCCGTCGCCTCGGTGAGCAACCGCACCACGGTGATCCAGGGGCTCGAGAGCTGCGAGCTCGTGATCGCGCAGGACGTGTTCGTGGACACGGAGACCAACGAGTACGCGGACATCCTGCTGCCCGGCGCGCTGTGGGCCGAGTCGACGTACGTGACGATCAACTCCGAGCGGAACCTGACGCTCCTGCAGCAGGCGGCGGACCCCGTCGGTGAGGCGATGCCCGACTGGCAGATCATCGCCGAGGTCGCGTGCGCCCTGGGGTTCGAGGACGCGTTCACGTACGCGTCGGCCGAGGAGGTCTTCGAGGAGATCACGCAGTTCTGGAACCCGCGGACCGGGTACGACCTGCGCGGTGTGACGTACGAGCGGCTGGAGCGCACGCCGGTGCAGTGGCCGAGCCCGCCGCAGGACGCGACGCGTCCCGACGACGACGGCCGCAACCCGATCCGGTACCTGAACGACGGTGTCAGCCAGCACCTGCTGGAGCGCGCGGACGGCAGCCGCCCTCGGCTCGCCTTCGCGACGAAGAACGGCCGGGCGGTCTTCTTCCCCCGCCCGCACATGGACGCCCGCGAGATGCCCGACGACGACTTCCCGTTCATCCTGAACACCGGCCGGCTGCAGCACCAGTGGCACACGCTCACCAAGACCGGCAAGGTCGACAAGCTCAACAAGCTCGACCCCGGGCCGTTCGTCGAGCTCCACCCCGACGACGCCGCACGCCTGTCCATCGCCGACGGCGACTCCCTGGAGATCGCCTCGCGCCGCGGCCGCGCCGTGCTCCCCGCCTCGGTGTCCGATCGCGTGCTGCCCGGGAACCTGTTCGCACCGTTCCACTGGAACGACACCTACGGCGAGTACCTCGCGGTGAACGCGGTCACCAACGACGCCGTCGACCCGCTCTCGTTCCAGCCGGAGTTCAAGGTCTCGGCCGTCGCCCTCACGAAGCTGGCCGCCGCGGCGCCCGCCACCCCGACCGCAGCGCCGGCCGTCGCGGCCCCCTCGCCGACGGGCCTGATCCTCACCGGCCTGGGCAGCACCCCCAGCGGCCCGCCGGACCTGTCGCGGGAGCAGGAGAGCTACCTGCAGGGCCTGCTGTGGGCGCACGACCAGCTCCCGGTCTCCGAGCCCGCGGTGCTGCCGGACTCGGCGCCGTTCGACGAGAACGCCCGCGCCTGGATCAACGGGATGCTGGCGGGATTCCACCGGGGAGGGCCTCGTCCGTCGGCCGGTGCCCCGGCCCGAGCACGCGTCCGGGTGCTCTGGGCGTCGCAGACGGGGAACGCCGAGGAGCACGCGGTCGAGTTCGCCGACCGGCTGCGTGCGTCCGGCATCGACGTCGCGCTCGTCGCCATGGACGACTACGACGTGGCGGGTCTGCCCGGCGGTGACCCCGTCCTCCTGGTCAGCAGCACCTTCGGCGACGGAGACTCCCCGGACAACGGGGAGACGTTCTGGAGCGCGCTGGCCGCCGACGAGGCGCCGAGCCTCGCCGGCGTCCGCTACGCCGTCCTGGCGTTCGGCGACTCGAGCTACGGCGACTTCTGCGGCCACGGCCGGCGGCTCGACGCCCGGATGAGCGAGCTCGGCGCCGAACGTCTCACCGACCGTGCCGACTGCGAGCCCGGTGACAGCGAGCCCGCGCGGGCGTGGTTCCTGCGGGTCTCCGCCCTGCTCGCGCCCTCTGCCACGGCCGCCGTCGTCTCGTCGTCGGCCGGCACGCTCGCCCGCTACTCCCGGCACGCGCCGCTCGTGACGCGCGTGACCCGCAACGTCCGGCTCGGCGCCGCCGGGTCGACCAAGGACGTGCGCCAGTTCGGGCTCGACATCGACCCGGACCTCACCTACCGCGCGGGCGACGCGCTCAGCGTCCGCCCGGTCAACAGCCCCGCCGCAGTGGAGGCCTGGCTGGCTGCGACCCGGCTGGACGGGGAGACGGCGGTCGACCTGACTGACGTCGGGAGCGTCTCGTTGCGCGACGCGTGCCGGAACCACCTGGAGATCGTCAACGTCACGCCCGACCTGCTGAAGTTCGTCAACGAGCACCACCCGGGCCGTCAGCTGGCGACCCTCCTGCGCTCGGGGAACCGGACCAGCCTGCAGCAGTGGCTGTGGGGGAGGCAGGCGATCGACGTTCTTGCGGAGTACCCGGTCGTCGCCCCCGTGTCCGAGTGGCTCGCCGTGCTCAAGCGGCTCCAGCCGCGTCTCTACTCGATCTCGTCGAGCCCGCTGGTCGAACCGACCCAGGTGCACCTGACGGTCTCCGCGGTCCGGTACGAGCACCAGGGTCAGGCCCGGCACGGGGTCTGCTCGACCTTCCTGGCCGACCACAGCGACACGGCCGACGTGCCCGTGTTCGTCCAGCCGACGAACCACTTCCGGCCACCGACCGACGCGAGCGCCCCGATGATCATGGTCGGCCCCGGCACCGGGATCGCGCCGTTCCGCGGCTTCCTGCAGGAGCGCCAGGCGCTCGGGCACCGCGGCCGGAACTGGCTGTTCTTCGGCGAGCGCAACTCCGAGAAGGACTTCTACTACCAGGACGAGATGCAGGCGTGGCGGGACGACGGCCACCTGACGCACCTGACGCTGGCGTTCTCCCGCGACCAGCGGCAGAAGATCTACGTCCAGGACCGGCTGCGCGAGAACGGCTCACGGGTGTGGTCGTGGCTGCAGGAGGGCGGGCACTTCTACGTCTGCGGCGATGCGAGCCGCATGGCCAAGGACGTCGACAAGACCCTGCACGAGATCGCCCAGACCCACGGGCACCTCTCCGACGAGGACGCGACCGGCTACCTCAAGCAGCTGGCCAAGGAGAAGCGGTACGTGCGCGACGTGTACTAGCCGAGCTCGGGGCAGGTGAGCTCGTACTCGCGGTTCTCGACGAACACCTCCCACTCCTCGGGCGTGAGGTTGCGACCGGCCAGCCGGCAGGCGAGGTCGATCGGGTGCTGCTTGCGGGTGTCCCAGGTGAGGACCTTGCCGCGTGGCTCGGCGATCAGGAGCGTGTGCCCGCCCAGTGGTCGGGCCGTCGCGACGTCGTCCTGACTGCCGGCCGCGAGGCTGCCCAGCTGGTCGAGCGTCTGCGCGTCCCAGAGGTCGACGACCCCGTTGCCGGTGGTGATCAGCTGCGACCCGTCGGAGGTGTAGGTCATCTCCCACACGTTGTTCCGGGGGAACGGCCGCTCGTCGACGAGGTACTCGAGCCTGCCCTCGCGCAGCGCCGCGACGTCGACGACCGCCCACGTGCCGAGATCCGTGTAGTAGACGGCGAGCTCGCGTCCGTCGGGGGAGTAGGCCATCGTGGTCGGGAAGCCGTCGAAGAGAACGTCGCGGACCGTCCCGGTCTCCATGTCGACCACGGCGAGCGTCTTGTTGGTGCTCCATCGTCGGACCAGCAGGGTGTCGTCGTCGGGACTGAGGACGGGGTAGTCCCACTCGTCGGCGTTCAGCTCGGGGAGCGCGATCGGCGGTGCCTCGATCTCGAGCGTCGTCGGGTCGATCTGCCAGACCGCCGTCGCGGCGTCCACCGCCACGATCGTCCCGTCCTGCGCGAATGTCAGGAAGGTCACCGGGGTGCGGTCGACCCTCCGGATCGTCGCACCCGTGCCGGGGTCCCAGGACTCCAGCCAGCGGACTTTCGTCTCCGGGTCGGTACCAACGGCGACCACCATGCTCGAGTCGGGGCTCCAGGCGAACATGAAGGGCAGGACGCTGCGCACGGGGACCAGCGGCGTCAGGCTGCCCGTCGCGACGTCGCGGAACTGCATCGACGGAGGTTCGTCGCCGCTGCCGTAGGACTGGTACAGGATCGTGGTGCCGTCGGGCGACGGGATCGCGCGCCCCATGTCGGTGCCCTCGGGCGCAGCGGGGAACGATCGCCAGCCCGGGAACCCACTCGTCCCGTCCAGGTCCCAGGCGAGGAGCATCCGGTCCGGCGCGACGGAGTACAGGGTGCTGCCGTCGGGGTTGAACGCCATGTCGGTCACCTCCGTCCTGTGACCGCGGAAGGCATGCACCTGACCTCGGGTGGCGAGGTCCCAGACGACGATCTTCCCGTCGGCGTAGCCGGCCGCGAGCTGGCGGCCGTCCGGGCCGAACTCCAGGGCGTTCACGCCTTCCGACTCGTCGACGAGCGTGAACCGCGGCTCGAACGTCGCCGTATCGAGCACCACCACACCGGTGACGTCGGAGTGCACCAGGGTCCGGCCGTCCGGGCTCAGGGCGATGATCGCCTCCCGTTCGCCCCGGTACTCGGGAGTGGTGGCGAGCAGCAGGCTGCCCGTGTCGACGTCGATCGCGCGGAGGCTGTCGCCGCCGGACCGTTGGGCGACGTAGACCGTCTTGCCGTCGGGGCTGAGCAGGACCCGGCCGTAGATGTGCGGCATCGGGACGCGCAGGATCGGCTCGGCGGGTCGGGCGGTGTCCCAGACCAGGGCCTCGTCCGTCCAGCCGTTGCGCCAGGTGACGACCGCGATGCGGGAGCCGTCCGCGTCGAAGGACAGGGCGTCGCGGTCGATCCAGGTACCCTCGGCGAAGCCGCCGTAGAGCGCCACATCCTCGAGCGTCCGGGCGTCCAGGATGCGCAAGGGGTGCGGGTCAGGGACGTCGATGTTCGTCGCGGACGCATCGGTGCCGACGACCGCGACGGCGAGGCCGGTGCCGTCCGGGGTGTAGGTGAGCGAGACCGCCCGCAGGTCGGTCCGTCCGCCTGTCCGGGTCAGATCGTCGGCGTCGAAGATCGCCTGGCCTCGCGCATCGGTACCGAACTCGCTGGTCACAGCAACGCTTCGACCGTCGGGGCTGACGTCCACGTAGTCGCCAGCGCCGTGAGCGATGGCGACGAGGTCACCGGTTCGCTCGAGCACGTCGTACAACGACGAGCGTGCGGCGAACGAGTCGTCGAGCTGGACGGCCTGCACGCCGAGCAGGACGGCGAGGTCGGGTTCGGTCGTCGTCAGGGCCTCGGCCGAGAGTCGACGGGCGTCGGCGATCCGTGCCTGGTCGTCGGCCCGCTGCGCCTGTTCCTCCGCAACCATCGCCTGCTCGTCGGAGCTCCGCGCCGCCTGAGCGGCCACGAGACCGGCCGCGAGTGCGACAAGGAGCATCGTCCCCACACCGGCCAGGGCCAGCCACAGCCGACGGTTGGTCCGCGCCTTCGCCCGGAGCTCGTGCTCGGCGTTCCGCGCGGACGCGTCGAGGAACGACTGCTCGGTCTCGGTCAGCTCGCCGTGGTGCCGGTCCGCCCACTCGGTCGCCCCGGCGAGCCGGACGCCGCGGTACAGCTCGCTGTCGGGCCGCTGCATGAACTCCCAGCCCTCTGCCGACGTGGCCAGGTGCCGGAAGACGCGTTGACCCTCGACGTCGTCCTCCAGCCACCCGCGCAGCCGCGGCCACTCGCGGGCCAGCGCCTCGTGCGCGATCTGGACGTCGCCCTCGTCGCTGCTGACCAGCCGGGCGGCGGCGAGGAGGTCGATGAGGCGCTCGTGAGCATCGTCGAGCGCGAGCGTCTGCCGCGGCACGCGCGCACGAACCGGCGGCGCGCCGTCGTCGCTGGGCGCCACGAGCCGCAGGAACATCGCCCGCACCTGGGTCTGCTGCAGCTCGTCGAACCCGGTGTAGAGGTTCTCCGCGGACTGGGCCACGGCGTCCCGGATCCCGCCGGTCTCCCGATAGCCGTCGACCGTCAGTGTCGGACCCTCGCGTCGCTCCCAGGTCTGCCGCAGGACGTGCGACAGCATCGGCAGCGCGCCGGGCTCGCCCTCCACCTCACGAACGAGCAGGTCGACGAGACCGGGCTGCAGCCGCAGACCCGACTGGCGCGCCGGTCCCTCGATCGCGGCGCGCAGGTTCACCTCGCTCATCGGTGACAGCAGGTACAGACCGCGTTCGACGAGCCGCGCGAAGCCGGGACTCGTCGAGAGCTCGCCGAGCCGGTCCGCCCGCAGCGCGAGGACGACCGAGCCCTCGTACGTCGCGACGCGGTCGAGATACGCCATCCGTTCGGCCCGGTCGTCGCAGAGGGTGACCGCCTCCTCGCACTGGTCGACCACCAGCACGGGGAACGGCGGTCGCGACGGCAGGCCGCCCAGGGTGTCGAGCGGGCGGCCGCCCGGGCTCGTCACCACGACCTGGACGCCCTCGTCGAGCAGGGTGGCGACGACCCCCGCGCGTACCAGCGACGACTTGCCCGTGCCCGAGGGACCGACGACCGCCAGGACGCCCTGGGCACGCAACCGCGCCAGGCAGGACTCCAGGTCCGCCTCGCGGCCGAAGAACGTCTCCGCGTCGTCGCTCTCGTACGGCAGCAGGCCCCGATAGGGACAGACCAGGCTGACCGTCAGCGACTCCGGCCGCTCGAGCTCGGGGTCCTGGCGACGGATCGCGTCCTCGAGAGCCAACAGCTCCGTACCGGGATCCAGACCGAGCTCCTCCCGCAGCATCCGCCGGGCCTGACCCAGGACGTCGAGCGCATCGGTCTGCCGGCCCGACTGGTAGAGCGCGCGGGCGTACAGCGCCCAGCGACGTTCCCGGAACGGCGCCTCCCGGACGAGCGCGCGGGCGTCCTCGAGCGTCGCCCGGGCGCGCCCCGCGGCGATCTCGGCCTCGACGCGCAGCTCCTGGGCGTCCATCCGCAGCCCGTCCAGCCGCTCGGCCTCGGTCCGGCCCGGCTCCCACTCGTCGAGGTCGGCCAGCGCGCGGCCCCGCCACATCGCCAGCGCCTCGTCCAGCGCGAACGAGGCCCTGTCCGGGTCGTGGTCGGCGAGATGGTCACGCGCCCGTCCCACCAGGCGCTCGAACCGGCGGCTGTCGATCTGGTCGTCGTTCAGCCGCAGCACGTAGCCGCCGTACGAGGTGGTCTCGATGGCGTCCGGGCCCAGGCGCTTGCGCAGCCGGCTGATGCACCCCTGGACCACCTTGGACCAGCTGGCGGGCGGGGTCTCGGGCCAGACGGCATCGGCCAGGACCTCGGTGTCGACCGTCTCGTTGACCCGGACGACCAGCACCTCCAGGACCACGCGATCGCGCAGCCCGTACCCGTCCGAGCCGCCGACGGTCAGAGGTCCGAGCACCTGTATGCCCATCTCCCGAACTGTCCGCCCCGTTCCGGGGACCGTCAACGGTCGCGATACCGCGGTGATACCGGGCCGGGTCCGTTGCGATACCGGCGGGGTCCATACCGGTCACCAGCGCCGCCCCCCGGCGGCGCCCATCACCTCGGAGGGCACCATGAAGAAGGGCTTCGGCATCCTCGTCACCGTCGCGTTGGCCGCAGGGCTCTGCTCCTGCAGCGCGGGCGCGCACCAGGCAACGTCGGGCGGCGAGCCCGTCATGAGTCATGCGCAGGTGTCCCACCGCCTGCCGATCTGCCGGCCCTGGACCCAGTGCATGGTGTGAGGACGGGGGAGGGCGCGGCAGCGCGACGGTGTCCCGGCCGGTGCAGGGGGTTGGCCGGGACGCCGTCGTGCGTCGTCGGGAGAAGACGGCACCCCAGCCACCGAGGGTGACTGGGGTGCCGGTACGACGGGTCAGACGCTCACGGGAGCAGCCGTGGACGATCAGACGTCGTAGTAGAGCTCGAACTCGTCCCGCACAGTTGGCAACCGTGGGCTAGCGGGGGATAGGAGCTCTGACCTGCGCATTCGCAGAGGCCGAGCGTTGGCAACCGTGGACGTCCGCTGACCGTGTTGCGGACTGGCTGCGGACTGGGGCTCCATGTCGGAGCCTCACGAGAAGGTGAACATGCAAGCGGCCCCCGCCGATGGTTCAGATCGACGAGGGCCTAGGAAGCACCCCTACCTAGAAGGAGCACTCCCGTGAGCAAGAGCATGACGCACGAAGAGAAGTACACCCCCGACAACCTCCCCACGTGGGCGTCCGAGTGGGAGTACGACGAGTCCGACGCCGATGACCGCGGAGGACCTATCCGGCAGATCCGCGGCCAGGACGTCCGCCTGGAGGGTGGTCCCGACGAGTCAGCGCCGGTGATCTACGTGTCGACCGCCTTCGTCGACGAACACGGCACCATCGACCCGGAGAACGCCCGCGAACTGGCAGCCGCTCTCGTGGAGGCCACCGATGCGGTCGCGCGCGCCGAGCACAACCTGCCCGACTGGGCGGCCGAGTGGTACAACGCCGGCGACCCCCTGAGCCCGACCTGGGGTTGGCCGATCCACCGCTTCGGCTCCGACGACGACGTGGAGATCCTGAAGACCGACGACATGCCGGTCCCAGCCATCCAGTTCGGCTGCAACGTCGTGAACACCCTCTTCTTCACGTCCGCCGACGCCCGCCGGATCGCCCGGGCGCTGCTCGAGGCTGCTGACGTTCTCGACGACGCTCGCGGGGTGTAGCTGTGAATGCCGGCGAACTCATCGCATCAGCGATCCGGGACACGTGCCGCGAGCGCGACATCAAGCAGTACGAGCTCGCGATCGACACCGGCATCGGCACCAACGAGCTGTCGCACCGGATGACCGGCAAGGTGCCGTTCGACATGGACGACATCGATCTCATCGCGAAAGGGCTCGGAATGACCGCGTGGGACTTGCTCTCCCGCGCCACGGAGTAAGGCAACACCTCCCGCGGGSCGCGCATCCGTGCGGCCCGCCGGGGGTGCCGAGGATCACCAGTGGTCCTCGCGGTTCCCCAAGAACCACGCTGTCGCGAGTCCAGAGACGACCATCACGACGGTTGCGCCGAAGCCACCGAACCCCAGCCAGAGCGCAAGGGCAGCGCAGGTGATCGGAACGCCGAAGATCGCGGCGTAGTGCCAAAGAGGCCCACCACCATCCATCTAGCGGACGATCCTCCGGTCGCGAAGGCGCCCGCCAGATGCCCGTCGGGTGAATCCGGCCCCGGTCGCGGTCGCGTGGGAATAGATCCGGAGACGGTGACGTTCACACTCACGGGCCTGTGTTGTAGCGGCAGCATCCACGTCTCCTTCCGGCCGGTCGCTCAGGGGCGAGCGAGGCGGTGCGGTGATCAGCAAAACGTTGGGGTGGGGGTTCGAATCCCCTCAGGTCCACCAGCAAAGCCAAGCCCCGGTCTCTTGAGGCCGGGGCTTCGCCATTCAGCCGCCGCCTAGAACCGGTCTCGAACGAGTGATGGCGCCGGCGGCGTCTACGGGACGACTATCGGTCATGCCAAAGACGCCGCATCGCCTTCTGAGACTCATGGTGCAGGAGATCGAGTTCACGGCCATCCAGGGCGCTCGCCAGGGCGCGCAGCTCGTCGATTCGGCGCCCCGGAAGGACTACTGGGGGCTGTCCGAGACGTTCGTGCACTACGGAGCACTCACGTCTAGCTTCTTCTGGCCACCGGCCAGCAGATCCAAGCGACTCACGGTGGCCTTCCCTGACCGCGGTGCCGACCTACGCGAGCACTTCGGCCTCGACGAGGCGAGCCCATTCGGCGGTCTGCGGGACATCCGCAACAGCGTGATGCACCTCGACGAGCGGTACGAAGAGTTCTGGCTGGACAACGCCGAGCACAGCCTCGCCGTACGCAACTTTGGGGATCCCACCATGGTGATGCCGAATACGACACTGTTCATCTTCTGGGACCCCAATGGCGAGGTCCTGACGTTCGGCGGGAGCAACATCAACGTGCGCGACGCAACGTTGGAACTGACTCGGATCGCGAGCCGTGCAGCGGAGCTCCTGGGTGACACAGGAGTCCTGGGCTCGAGGACTCTCGACGGACACGGGGGCGGCGGGATCCAGGTCCGGGACAGCTACTTCGGAGGCTAGGCGTCGTGGCCGTTGCGGGGTTTACCAACGGTAAACATCGCTCAGAAGAAGCAGCAGTCCCCATCGGTGATGAAGGCCTGCTGGGCGGTGATCACGTCGTCGAGCCGATGGCTCCCCGTGATGTAGTCCGCCGCAGCAGGGTCAACGTAGCCAGCGACGGACGTGATCTCAGTGCAGACCTTTGAGAGGTCGGTCTTGAAGATGGGCTCATGATGAGCGATCCGGTTTCGGATCTGTCGGATGTCATCAACCTGACGATGCAGGACCTTGCGCTTGCCGGCGCCGTAGTGCGGAAACGCCCGGTGGAGCCGCGGCTGCCAGTACGTCGTCTCGTAGCTCAGGGTCGCGTGCCGCGGGAGGCCCTCCGAAGTCAGGCCGGTCCACAGCCCAAAGCTGGTACCGGCGACCACGTCGTCCGCTGATGGATTCGTGTTGCCTCGCCATTGGAGCTTCTCGATCGTCGAGTCGATCATCCGACGTTCGCGGTCCATGAGGTAGGTAGTCGGGCTCTCCCACCAGTCGTCACGGCCCGCCCGCTCACACATCTGGCGGTGGATGGCATTGCGGACCGTGACCTCGAGGACGCCGAGAGGCCCCCACAGGGCCGTAGACGCCGCGATGTTCCACGAGTACAGCCGAAGCGCCATCCGCTCGTTGCCCTTGTAGTGCGCCAGGTAGCTACTGAACCGCGCCTCGCCGAGGAGCGTGCGCAGACCTGACAAGCTAGACGGATCCACGCTGACCCCCAGAAATGCTGATGCCCCAGGAGTCCGGCCGTGAGGCCGAATAGTCCTGGGGCGTTACGCGATAGACGTTAGCAGGGTTCTCTGAGGTCCGTGACAGAATCCTGTGCGCATCCTGCGGACGACGGGTGAAACGGACCGCGATCTATGGTCACCCTGGGACATATGGGACCGGTGGTGGCCAGCGGGGCCGGCGCAGGTGTGCGGCCTGGCCCCGCTGGCGCGGGCGCTGGCGGAGGGTGCGACAGAGGCATCAGGAGATGCCCCAACCCGTCCAGCCATCGATCCCCGGCCGGCCATGAGCGAACCCCGGGCCGGGGTGACGTTGACGCCCTGCTCTTAGGTGGCGCTGTTCGCGAACCACTTGATGGCCGAGGGGTCGATCAGGGCGCCGTCTGCGCGAAGGATCGCGCGGAAGGTGACCTGGTCGGTGTTGAACGCGTACTCGTCGCTGCGCTCGAACCGGATGCCGTTGACGATGCGGACGAAGTACCGCGACCAGTCCCCGAACAGGACCGACTTGGCGTTGGCCGCCATGGTCGGCACGTAGGCGTCCGGGTAGAAGGGCGCCGGTGCCTGGTTGAGGTACTGCAGGCCCACCAGCTCGCCCGTGGACGCCTTGAGGTTCCGCAGAGCGGCAATGGTCGCGCCGCGGGCCAGGAACCCTGCAGCGGGGCTCGTGGTGTACCCCTCGGCCACGGAGGCGTAGAGGCTGTTCATCAGGTCCGTGCCCATTCCCGCGGTCGCCTGCGTGCCGAACGAGGTTGTGGTGCCGACCGGCCCGGTGATGCCGAGCGAGGCGTCCAGGAGCACCCCACGCGGCTGCGTGGTGCCGGTGCCGTTGATCAGGTGGTTGCCGAGCGCGAGCCCGAGTGCGGTGCCCGTCTCTCGAGCGAGGTAGGCCTGCAGGTCCGTGCCGGCGTCCTCGAGCGCCTCACGGCTCACCGTGATGAGCACGCCGTACTTGTAGGCGCCCAGCACGACCGCGGACAGCGTCGGGTCGGACGAGGAGATCGCGCTGCCCTCGGTGACGATCGCCGCCGTGCTGAGCGCGGTGGCGCGCGGCACGCGGAACTCCTCACCGGTCGACGTCGTGATGACCGTCGCGCCGGCCGACAGGACCGAGCTCGACGCCACGAGGGACTCGACGATCTGGCTGTAGAAGGTGACCGGCGAGAAGTTCGCCGGCGAGGTCTTCGACAGCGCACGTGCCTCGACGCCCGGGTTCGACTGGTGGCGGGGTTCGGGATCCTCGAGGACGAAGCCGTCACCGACGTTGGTCCGACGCCCCAGGGCCAGCGAGCGGATCGCCTCTGTCGCCTCACGGTCCTGGGGGGAGGTCGAGCGGCGCGAGGTGCCCAGGAGACGGCCGAGCTGCTCGGCCGCGGAGGCATTCGAGCGCTCCTCGTCCTCGAGCCCGTCGATTCGCTGCCGGAGACCCGTCAGCTGGTCGTTGAGGGTGTCGTACTCGATCGTCTCCGCGCCGGTGAGGTCGCGGTTCTCCCGCTCGGCGCGGGCGAGGATCTGCTTGGCCTGGTCCCAGACCTTCTGCCGACGCTCCGTGAGGTCGGTCTTGAGAGAGCTAGCCATGGTGGTGGCCTTTCGGTGAACGGTGCGGAAGCAGACCCAGCGGGCGCAAGCACGCACCTGAACGAAGAGGGGGTCAACCGGAGGGGATGGGACGCCACGCCCTACGTGGGGCGCCTGGGGCCGGTGCGTTGCGCGCTGCCGGCGGCTTCTCTCTGTCCTGCTCCGTATCCCGGATCGCGGTGGGTGTCGCCCGGCCGTTCACCAGTGCCACTGACGACCGGGTGTGTGGCGCACGGCCCGTGCCGTCCTAGCTCTACGTCGATTGTACCAGTCGGCACTGACACAATGTGGCTCATCCGAACTCGCCCGCCGCCGTGTCGGGGTCCGGGATCGCCACGACGCCGATGACTCGGGCGAAGTCCGTGCTGAGCTTCTGACGCTTCTTCGCCGCCGTCATGCCGGCCTCGTGCAGCACGTCGACGACGCAGGCATAGAAGTCCTCGAGCTCGCCGCCATCGAAGCCGGCAGCGTCGCGGTGCGAGGCGAACAGGGCTAGCAGCTGCTGGCGGACGTTGGGGTCCAGGCGGACGGCGGAGTCGAACAGTTCGTTGGCTGGCTTGCTCATGGCTGCCTGCTTTCTTGTGGTGTGCCGCCGTCCTGACCTCGCAGTCAGAACGAAAGGGTGTGTACGGGTCTGGGGGATCTGGAGGTCTCGGTGGCCGTGGAAAAGCTCGGGGGGATTTCGCCTGACTCCGAGGTCAGGAGGTCGCCTGGCCATCCAAAAAGATGGCTGACTCCGAGGTCAGAACCACTCGTAGCCGACCTCGGGCCTCGTTCGCTCCGCGCGCATCCGATTGCCCTTGCGGGCGCCGGCAGCGCGGTTGCACTCGTTTGCATGCTCCGGCCCCGTGTAGACGCTGCGGTCGTAGTCGTCGTGGCCGAGGTCGAACGGCATCTCGGGTGTGATGACCTCCCCGCACCGAGCGCAGACGAGGTAGCCGTCCTGCTTCATCTGCTTGACGTACTCGGCCCGGAGCTTCTGGTGCTGCCAGCCGTAGCCGCGATCCGTCGTGGTCATCGCCCTGCACCGCCCTGGTTCTTTGGTGCTCCCGGTGCCCCTGACCTCGCAGTCAGGCCGTTTTCACACACGCCGTTTTTCCACTCGTCGAGTCGCGTGAGCGCGGTCGACTTGCACTCAGGGCATCCCCGTAGCACCCATCCCGTGGGGCCGACGGTGCCGACCTGGCTCCCTGGTGTTGTGCATCCGTGGCGATGGACGAGGCCGTGCACGTCGACGAGCTCGGGACGGGTGTCGCTCATGCGGCGCCTCCTTGAAGTTGGCGAGCGGTCAGGACGACCGCTTGACGGGGGTTGAGGTTGCGATGAAGCGCATGGACGACCTCCCGTGCGAGTTGTGCTCGCTCGGGGTCTGCGCGCTCGATCACCCCATGGGCCGCTTCGTATTCGGCATCGCCGTCTTCGCCAGCGCGCTGGTGAGACGAGGCATCTACTGAAGGCAGTTGCCCTGGAGCTCTTCCTCGGAGTTCTCCTGAGTAGTCCTTGGGGGGGTCTGAGATGTCCCCCACTGCGGACGTCCTGGACCCCCCACCTGGGGGGTCTGAGGTGTCCGGGGGTGGGGGGTCTGAGATGACCCCCTGCCGTGCCTCGTAGATGCGAAGCGCGTAGATCTGGCGATGGCCGATGCGAGCGTTGCTGCCACCAGCGATCGGGTTGCCCTGCTCGTCGACTCGCTCGAGCAGCCGGTCGTCGTGCAGCGCCTTGACCAGACGGCGGACGTGGCGCCGGATGCTGTCGCGGGCCGTTCCGTCGATCTCCTCGGGCGTGTAGCCGATCGACAGGGCGAGGGCCTCCCAGCCGTACCAGTACTGAGGCGGCCGATCGGCGTCGCGGGCGGTGTGCGCCATCCGCAGCAGCACGAGCTTCGCCGGCGCAGGCACAGAGCTGCCCTGCATCGCGACGAACGCGGCTGACACGTTGGCGGCTCCCACGATCGCGAGTCAGGCGGTCTGCTGGGCGCGAGCGGCCTCGAGCCACGACAGAACGTCGTCCGCGGCGTAGAGGACACGGCGCGATCCCTCGGGCCGGAACCACGCAGGACCCTTCCTCTCGTATCTCCAGCCGCGGAGCGTCTCGGGCGTCGCGCGGCACAGCTCTGCCGCCTCCGCGGTCGTCAGGTACCTCGCCATGTCGTTCCCCTCTCGGTCCCGGTGCTCAGCGGTGCTCCGCCGTGGCTTCCGTTAACTACAGGGTCCCGGTTGCTTGCGCTCTACGCAACGAGGGTGTTAACTACAGTGGTGTCTACACGACTAGCTCACGCGAAGCTGCTCCTGCCGCTTGACGTGCGAGTCACCGACTCGGTGATCACGTGGTCGGGCGTAAAGCACCGGCTCGAGATCGAGGACGCCGATCTCGTCCCGTTCGACGACCTCGACGTGGTGCTAGCTGACTTCAAGGCGCTCGCCGCGGCCGACCCGCCCGACATGGGAGCGTTCATCGAGCGATACGGCCTTCTGAGCATCTGCGCGCACGGCTACATCGACGGGCACGATCAGGAGACAGAGGGTGGCTGGTGCGCGCCGCTAGATGTAGATGGCCGACCCGGCGTCAAGGTGCGACACGTTCGGGCAGCGGCCCGTGCGTTTCTCGCGCTCGCCGACTGGGGGAGAACTGCCCGCCTCGGTCTGAAGCGACCCGATGTGGGCATGGACATCCAGTCGCTGTTGTCCGGGATCCCGCGCTTTGGAGACGCAACCGAGCGCGAGCAGATCGCTTGGTATCTCACGCGGCTGAATCGCGAGGCGGGCGGTCAGAGGCTCATCACCTGGGACAAGCGACTCTCGATCACCTATGAGGCAGACGGGCTGATGGGTCTGCTTGCCGACTGGCTGACGCGAGAGATCGCAGCTGGCGAAGACCGCACCTATCGATGCTCGGTGTGCTCGGTGGAAGTTGAGCGCGTGCGACCCCCGCAGCCCGGAGAGCCCGTCTACTGCACCAAGCCGTCGTGCAAGCGAGAGCAGAAGCGCCGCAACCAGGCCGCCTGGCGAGCGCGCAAGCGAGCAGAAGGAGCCGAATCATGAGCAGCATCGCGAAGCGTCCGAGCGGTCGCTGGATGGCTCGCTACCGAGACGCCGCCGGCAAGGAGCACACGCGGACCTTCGATCGGAAGATCGACGGTCAGCAGTGGCTCAACACCGTCACGGCGAGCGTGGTCCGCGGCGACTACGTCGACCCGCAGACGGCGCGGACGACCGTCGAGGCGTGGTGCACGTCGTGGCTTGAGGGCTACGGCACGCGTCGCGCTTCGACGGTCCGGCAGGCCGAGGTTCACGTCGCCAAGATCGTCGGGCAGTTCGGGCCCATGCGTCTGGCGGACGTGAAGCCTTCTGCAGTCAAGGCGTGGTGCGCGAAGCTCAAGACCGGGGGAGCAGCGGACTCCTACGTCTACGCGCTCCACGGGCGGCTGTCGCAGATCATGTCTGACGCGGTGCACGACGGTGTGATCGCCCGGAACCCGTGCTCTCGCAAGACGTCGCCGGGAGCGGGCAAGCAGCGGCCCTACGTGGCCACGACGGAGCAGATCTGGGCCCTGTATGACGCCTTGCCCGAGCACATGCGCGGCGCGGTCCTCCTGGGTGCGTTCGCGGGCCTCAGGACGGCCGAGGTGTGCGGTCTGCGCGTGGTCGACGTCGACTTCATGCGGGGGATCGTGAATCCGACGCAGCAGTGGCCGGCGGAGCCGCTGAAGTCCGAGACCTCGAGGACGCCTGTGCCCATCCCGTCGTCGCTGGCGCTCGAGCTCGCAGCTGGCGCTGACGATCGCACGTGGGTCGTCGAGACGCTGCTGGGTGAGCAGGTGGGGCCGTGGCAGATCGACCGTGCCATCCGTGCGACCCGCGCCGCCGCGGGGCTACCAGCCGGGTTCCGCTTCCACGATTGCCGCCACTACTACGCCTCGCTGCTCATCGCTGACGGGGCCGACGTGAAGGTCGTTCAGGCTCGGCTGCGGCACGCGTCCGCGACGACGACCCTGAACACATACACGCACCTGTGGCCGGACACAGAAGAGTCCACACGCGCCACCGTCGGAGCAGCGATGGCGGCGCGTGCGGACTCTCTGCGGACTAGGCGGACCTCGTGAACGCGTTACCGCAGGTCAGAGGCCCTCCGACCGTCACACGTCGTAGTAGAGCTCGAACTCGTGCGGGTGCGGGCGCAGGCGGATCGGGTCCACCTCGGCGTTGCGCTTGTAGTCGATCCACGTCGAGATCAGGTCGGGCGTGAAGACGTTGCCCGCCGTGAGGAAGTCGTGGTCGGCCTCGAGGGAGTCCAGCACCTCGCCGAGCGAACCCGGGACCTGCTGGATGAGGGCGTGCTCCTCGGGGGGCAGCTCGTACAGGTCCTTGTCGACCGGCTCGGGCGGCTCGATGCGGTTCTGGATGCCGTCGATGCCGGCCATGAGCATGGCGGCGAACGCGAGGTACGGGTTCGACGACGGGTCCGGCACGCGGAACTCGATGCGCTTGGCCTTCGGGTTGGAACCGGTGACCGGGATGCGGATGCACGCGGAGCGGTTGCGGGCCGAGTAGACCAGGTTGACGGGGGCCTCGAAGCCGGGGACCAGGCGGTGGTAGGAGTTCACCGTCGGGTTCGTGAACGCCAGCAGCGACGGCGCGTGCTTGAGCAGGCCGCCGATGTACCAGCGGGCGAGGTCGGACAGGCCGCCGTAGCCCTTCTCGTCGAAGAACAGCGGCTCGCCGTTCTTCCACAGGGACTGGTGGACGTGCATGCCCGAGCCGTTGTCACCGAACAGCGGCTTCGGCATGAAGGTTGCCGACTTGCCGTTGTTGTGGGCCACGTTCTTCACGACGTACTTGAAGAGCATGACCTTGTCGCCGGAGATCGCCAGCTTGTCGAAGCGGTAGTTGATCTCCTGCTGGCCGGCGGTGCCGACCTCGTGGTGGGCACGCTCGACACCGAGGCCCAGGGCGTCCAGCTGGAGGCTGATCTCGTCGCGGATGTCGGCGAAGCCGTCGACCGGCGGGACGGGGAAGTAGCCACCCTTGTAGGGGATCTTGTGGCCGAGGTTGCCACCCTCCTCCTCGCGGCCGGTGTTCCAGGCCGCCTCGAACGAGTCGATCTTGTAGAACGACTCGTTCTGCGCCGTCTTGAAGCGCACGTCGTCGAAGATGTAGAACTCGGCCTCGGGGGCGAAGAAGGCCGTGTCGGCGATGCCGGTCGACGCGAGGTACGCCTCGGCCTTGGCGGCGACCTGACGCGGGTCGCGGCTGTAGGGCTCGTCGGTGTACGGGTCGACGATGTGCATGTTGATGTTCAGCGTCTTCTCGACCCGGAAGGGGTCGATGTAGGCCGACGTCACGTCCGGGATGAGCTTCATGTCGGACTCGTGGATCGCCTGGAAGCCACGGATCGAGGAGCCGTCGAACATCTGACCCTCGGTGAAGAACGAGGCGTCCAGGGAGGCGGCCGGGACGTTGAAGTGCTGCATCGTGCCGGGCAGATCACAGAAGCGGACGTCGACGAACTTCACGTCCTCGCTCTTGATGAACGCCAGGACTTCCTCTGGCTTGCTGAACATCCGCTGCTCCTCGGTCGGGGGTTCCCATCAGGTCGGGCACAGGCAGGGTACGAGCGGGCCGTTTCTCTGTCGTGTATTGAATGTTTCGACAGCGTTACGGAAGTCCGCTCCGTGTTACCACGGCCTGACCCTATGCCCGGTTCCCAGAGGCGGGAGGCCGGTGTCCGAGGAGTGTGCGCCGCCCGATCCACGAGGCCGGGCGGCCCACTCGCTCGTCGAAAGAACGTGTGCTGCTAGAGGATGAAGAGCATCTCCTGGTAGGTCGGCAGCGGCCAGAGCTCGTCGGCGACGAGCTCCTCGAGGGCGTCGGCCGCGGCCCGGACGTCGGCCATGGCCGGCAGCAGGGCGTCGCGGGCGTGCTCGGCCTCGGCGAGCGCCGAGTGCCCGACGTCGGCCTTGAGCGCGGCGCGGAGCGTGGCCAGGCCGGCGCGCAGCGCGGCGAGCGGGACGCTGACCTCGTCGAGCGGCGCGAGGTCCGGCTCCGCACCCGCGGCCTTGAGCGCTCCGATGTTCAGCGCGATGTCGGTCTGGTGCTTGACGGCCGCGGGCAGGATCGCCGTGGTGCCGATCTCGAGCGCGATGCGTGCCTCGACGCCGATCGTCAGGGCGTACTGCTCGAGCCCGATCTCGTAGCGGCTGTGCATCTCGCGGTGGTTGAAGACGCCGTACCGCTCGAACAGCTCCATCGCCGACTCGGTGATGAGCTCGGGCAGGGCGTCCATCGTCGTCTTGAGGTTGGCCAGGCCGCGCTGCTCCGCCTCGATGGGCCACTCCGAGGAGTAGCCGTCGCCGTTGAACACGACGTTCCCGTGGTCGGTGATGATCTCGGTCAGGAGCGTCTGGACGGCCTGGTCGAAGTCGGTGCCCGCGGAGATCGCGGCCTCGAGCTCGGTGGCGCAGAAGTCCAGCGAGTCGGCCATGATCGTGTTGATCGTCGTCATCGGGCCGGCCACCGTCTGCATCGAGCCCGGCGCGCGGAACTCGAAGCGGTTGCCCGTGAAGGCGAACGGGCTGGTGCGGTTGCGGTCGCCCGGGTCGGTCGGCAGGACGGGCAGCGTGTCGACGCCGATGTGCATGACGCCCTTGCCCTTGGACGAGGTGGCGGCGCCCTTGGCGATCTGCTCGAACACGTCGGCGAGCTGGTCGCCGAGGAAGATCGAGATGATCGCCGGGGGAGCCTCGTTGGCGCCGAGGCGGTGGTCGTTCGTCGCCGACGCGACCGACGCGCGCAGCAGACCCGCGTACTTGTGCACGGCACGGATGACCGCGGCGCAGAAGACGAGGAACTGGGCGTTCTCGTGCGGGGTGTCGCCCGGGACGAGCAGCGAGCCGAGGTCGTTGTTGCCGAGCGAGAAGTTCACGTGCTTGCCGGAGCCGTTGACGCCGGCGAAGGGCTTCTCGTGGAACAGGCACTCCATGCCGTGCTTCTTGGCGATCGTCTTGAACGTCGTCATGAGCAGCTGCTGGTGGTCGGCCGCGATGTTCCCGCGCTCGAACATCGGGGCGATCTCGAACTGTCCCGGGGCGACCTCGTTGTGGCGGGTCTTGGCCGGGATGCCGAGCTTGAAGAGCTCACGCTCGGTGTCCATCATGAAGCCGAGCACACGGTCCGGGATGGCGCCGAAGTAGTGGTCGTCGAACTCCTGGCCCTTGGGCGGCTTCGTCCCGAACAGGGTGCGGCCGGCGTTGAGCAGGTCGGGGCGTGCCAGGAAGAAGTGCCGGTCGACGAGGAAGTACTCCTGCTCGGGACCGCAGAACGCGACGACCTTCTGGTTCTCGTGCCCGAAGAGCGTCAGGATGCGCGCGGCGTGCTCGCCCATGGCCTGCTGCGAGCGCAGGAGCGGGGTCTTGTGGTCCAGGGCCTCGCCCGTCATCGAGACGAAGACCGTGGGGATGCACAGCGTGTTCCCGTTGGGGTTCTCGAGGATGTACGCCGGGCTGGTGACGTCCCAGCCCGTGTAGCCGCGGGCCTCGAACGTGTTGCGCAGGCCGCCGTTGGGAAAGCTCGAGGCGTCCGGCTCGCCCTGCACGAGCGTCTTTCCCGCGAACTCGGCGAGCGACGTGCCGTCGCCGACCGGCTCGAAGAAGCTGTCGTGCTTCTCGGCGGTCAGCCCGGTGAGCGGGTAGAAGACGTGGGCGTAGTGGGTGGCGCCCTTCTCGAGGGCCCAGTCCTTCATCGCCGAGGCGACGGAGTCCGCGATCGCGGGGTCGAGCATCGCTCCGTGCTCGATCGTGGCCATGACGGACTTGTAGACCGACTTCGGCAGGCGCTTCTGCATGACCGTCTTGCTGAAGACGTTCGCACCGAAGATCTCCCCGGGGGTCTCGTCCCCGTTGAAGCTCACGGCGGGGGGAACATAGGCCTCGACGTTCCAGATGGCCTCGCGACGCACGGCGTTTCCGCTCATTGGTACCCCTCAGGCACGACTCGGCACTCCGGTGTCTTCAGCGGAGCGAGTGGGCACAACCTACGAACGCCGGGTACCCGGGATGTTTCGGGCGGATGTCCGTCTCGCTCTGCGCTCCCGTGAGTGGTAGAGGCACGTACCCTGCTCGGGTGGCAGATCGGCGTGACCTCAGCTCGTGGCTCGAAGGCGAACCGGCCGGGGGCGACCCCGCCGACCGCCGCGGGCACCGCCTCGGACTGCCGTCGGAGGGCACCGGGTCGCTCGCCCGGCTCGGTCGCCGGGTCGGCGCGCTCGTCATCGACTGGTTCGCGTGCCTCGCCATCTCGGCGGTGTTCTTCCCGGTCACGACCGAGGGGTTCTACCTGACGCGAGGAAGCTCGCTCGCGACGCTCGGCATCTTCGCGCTCGAGAACGTGCTGCTCGTCGGCTCGATCGGCAACACGCTCGGGCACCGCCTGCTCGGCCTGCGCGTGCGTCGTGTCTTCCCGGCGGACTCGCCCGCCGCCGCCGACCGCGCCTGGGAGACCGGCGCGCCCGGCTTCCTCAGCGCGCTGACCCGCACCCTGCTGCTCTGCCTGGTCATCCCGGCGGTCATCTGGGACGCGGACGGGCGCGGGATGCACGACCGGGTCGCCGGGACGGCCATCGTCCGGCGCTGACCGTCAGCCGGGCCGCTGCCACTCGAGGCTGTACCGCCAGTAGAGCCGACGACGCCAGCGCACCCTGGGCAGGATCGCGCGGGCCGCTCGTCGGACGTCGCCGTAGCCGTCGACCGGGTCCGCCATCGGCGAGCCGTGCTCCCACGTGCCCCGGGCGCGGTCGACGGCCCACGCGACCGGGACCGCGGCCAGGCTCGTCGCGGCGTCCACGGGTGTGCGCACGGCGGCCAGGCCGACGACGACGAGGCGGCCGCCGGGCGCGGTCAGCGCTGCCAGCCTCCTCAGGCCTGCCTCGAGGTCCAGGTGGTGGAGCGTCGCGAAGCACGTGACGAGGTCGAAGGTTTCCGCCGGGCCGTCCAGCACGTCGCCGGCCTGGTAGGAGATGCCCGGTCCGCCGACGGCCCGAGCGACCTCGGCAGGGTCGAGGTCGAGCCCGGTGACGCGCGGCACGCCGGCCTCGCGCAGGCGTCGCACGAGCAGTCCCTCGCCGCACCCCACGTCCAGCGCGGTGGCCGACGACCGCGCATGCCGCAGCGCGAGCGGGTGATAGTGCGTGTTGTGGTTCCAGAACGGGTCGCGGGCCACTTCCTCGGGCGTCCGTCCTGTGAGCGGCTCAGCGACCGCGCATGCCCTTGCGGTCCGGGCGCGCGCGGTTCGGGTCGACGCCCTTGGGCATCGGGAGCCGGGCGCCGCCGAGCGCGGTGAGCCGCTTGTTGACCTCCGCGACCTCCGCCTTGGTCAGCTTGTTGCGCAGCTTCTGCACGGAGCGCGGGATCTTGCGCAGGGGGATCTGGCCCTCGCCCTCGCCCATCTGCATCAGGATGATCGGCGCGCCGCCGACGACGCGCGCGGTGCGCTTGCGCTCGGCCTCGAGCAGCTTGTTGATCCTCGGGGCGGGGCCCTCGCCGACCAGCACGACGCCCGGCCGACCCACACCGCGGAACACGAGGTCCTGGGTCTTGGGGTCGAACGCGGCCGGCTCCTCGGGGAAGTTCCAGCCGCGGCGGATGCTGCGCAGCGCGGAGAGCGTGGCGCCCGGCTGGCCCTCGATCTGCGCGAACGCGGCCTTCTCGACTCGTCGCGAGAGCACGAACATCGCGGCGAGCGCGGCGAACGGGATGCTCAGCAGCAGCCAGAAGAAAAGGGCGTTCAGCGCGAGGCCGACGGCGACGCCGATCGCGATGATCCCGACGAAGATCGCCAGGAGGATCCAGGTGATCGCCGGGTCGGACTTCCGGGTCATCTGGAAGACCTGCCACAGCTGGTGGTACCAGCGCTGCTTCTTGACGGGCGCTGCTGTGGAGGAGTTGTCGCGGGCCATGGGTCGGAAGTCTACCGACGAGCGGAGGTGCTCCGGACGTCAGCGGGCGAGCAGGCTCGCCGCCTCCTGGCGGGACGTCGTCGGCTCGCTCAGGTGGGCGAGGGCCTCCGGGATCGGCCGGCCGTAGCGGCGCATCGCCTGGCCCCAGAGGCGGCCGGCACGGTACGACGAGCGGACCAGCGGACCGGACATCACGCCGAGGAACCCGAGCCGCTCGGCCTCGGCGGAGAGCTCGACGAACTCCTCCGGACGCACCCAGCGGTCCACGGGGTGGTGGCGCACGGACGGGCGCAGGTACTGGGTGATCGTGATGAGGTCGCAGCCGGCCTCGCGCAGCTGGGCGAGCGCCTCGACGACCTCCTGCGTGGTCTCGCCCATGCCGAGGATCAGGTTCGACTTGGTGACCAGACCTGCCTCGTGCGCCCGCGTGATGACCGACAGGGACCGGTCGTAGCGGAAGCCCGGGCGGATCGTCTTGAAGATGCGGGGGACCGTCTCGAGGTTGTGCGCGAGGACCTCGGGCGCCGACGAGTTGACCTCGTCGAGAAGCTCGGGCGTGGCGTTGAAGTCCGGGATGAGCAGCTCGACGCCGGTGCCGGGGTTCACGGCGTGGATCTGGCGGACGGTCTCGGCGTACAGCCACGCGCCGCCGTCGGGCAGGTCGTCGCGGGCCACGCCGGTCACGGTCGAGTACTTCAGGCCCATCGCCTGCACGGACGCTGCCACGCGGCGCGGCTCGTCGGCGTCGAACGCTGCGGGCTTGCCGGTGTCGATCTGGCAGAAGTCGCAGCGTCGGGTGCACTGGTCGCCGCCGATGAGGAACGTGGCCTCGCGGTCCTCCCAGCACTCGAAGATGTTGGGACAGCCGGCCTCTTCGCAGACCGTGTTCAGGCCCTCGCGCTTCACCAGGCCCTTGAGCTCGGTGTACTCGGGGCCCATCGTCGCGCGGGTCCGGATCCACTCGGGCTTGCGCTCGATGGGGGTCTCGGCGTTGCGCGCCTCGATGCGGAGCATGCGTCGGCCATCGGCTGCGATCGTCACGCCGGTCAGACTAACCCGCAGACGGCGGCCCGGCGGCCCAGGGAGTTGGACGTCACAGGGACGTCACACTGCCGGTACGGCGTCGAGCAGGGGTTCGAGGGCGTTCGCGAGGTGACCGCGGACGAGGGGTGTGACCTCGGCGATCGTCACGCGTCGGCCGGCCTCTGCGGACAGGGACGTCACGTCGGCGTCCGGGATGCCGCACGGCACGATGCGGTCGTAGACGGACAGGTCCGGCTCGCAGTTGAACGCGAACCCGTGCATGGTCACGCTGCGCGAGACGCGGACGCCGATCGCGGCGACCTTGCGCTCCCGCTGCGTCGCGGTCGCGGCGAACCAGACGCCGCTGCGGCCCTCCACGCGGATGGTCTCCAGGCCCAGGTCGGCGCACGTGCGGATCAGTGCCTCCTCGAGCGCGCGCACGTAGCGGACGACGTCGATGGGCGCGGCCAGCCGCACGATCGGGTAGCCGACGAGCTGGCCCGGGCCGTGCCAGGTGATGCGTCCGCCGCGGTCGACGTCGACCACGGGGGTGCCGTCGACCGGCCGGTCGGCCTTCGCCGTGCGCTTGCCCGCCGTGTAGACGCTCTCGTGCTCGCAGAGCAGGACGACGTCCTCGCGCGTCCCGTCCGCGACCGCCGCGTGCACCTCGCGCTGCAGCTGCCACGTCGGCTCGTAGGGGAGCAGGCGCGTGCCGAGGTCGAGCTCGTCGAACCGCATGCCGTCAGGCTAACCCGGGATCCTCGGCGGGCTGCTCCGGCCGGGCGACGAGCGTGAGGAGGCGGCGCAGCTCGGTGACCTCGTCGGCCGTCAGCCCGCGGGTCACCATCGCCTCCGCGGGCTCGCGGTCGGATGCCACGGCCAGCGCGGCGCGACCGGAGTCGGTGATCGACAGGACGAGCCGGCGTCGGTCCTGGGCGTGCGGGGTGCGCGTCACGTAGCCGGTGCGCTCCATGCGCGCGACCACGCGGCTGGTCGTCTGCTCGGTGACCCCGCACGCGGCGGCCAGCTGACGCTGCGAGAGGGGGCCGATGGCCAGGTGGACGAGCACCGGCAGGCTCGCGTGGTTGAGGTCCCACGCGGCCAGGTGGGCGTTCCAGTCGCGCTCCACCCGGCGCGCGGCCGCGGACAGCAGCCGTCCGGCGGGCCAGTCCGCGGGGTCCGTCGAAGCAGGGTCGGGCTCCTGCTCCATACGATGCCTCCAATTTGCCGTGCGGAGCATTCACGTCAATGATACTCAGCATGCTGAGTAATCGTCGTCGGACCGTGGTCCGCGCTGTCCTCGTCGGCGTCGCGCTGGTCGTCTGGCTCGGCATCGGCTCACTGGGCGGCATGGCTCAGGGCAAGCTCTCGCAGGTCCAGACGAACGACGCCGCCGCCTTCCTGCCCGCGTCGGCCGAGTCCACCCGGGCCGCCGCCGAGAGCAAGGCCTTCGTCGACACGCCGACCCTACCGGCGCTGGTGGTCCTCGAGCCCCAGGACGGCGGCGACGTCACGCCCGAACAGCTCGGTGCGGTGCAGGACTGGGCGGCGGCCGTGCCGGACCAGGCTCTGCCCGCCGGCAACGACGGGACCTGGTCCGACTACCTCGTCGGGCAGGTCGCGGTCGTCCCGTCCGAGGACGGGCAGGCTCTCCTCGTCGCGTTCTCGCTCGACGCGGACAAGGCCGAGGAGCTGCTGGCCGACGACGAGGGCGTGACGGACTCGTTCGTCCTCGCGCTGCGGGCCTCCCTCGACGAGTCGCTCGGCGCCACCGCCACCTCCGCCGGGGAGCTGGGCCTGCGGGCGTGGGTCACCGGACCGGCAGGGTTCGTCGCCGACCTGGTGACCGCGTTCGGCGGTATCGACGGTGTCCTGCTGCTGGTGGCGCTCGGCGCCGTGCTCCTCATCCTCGTGCTCGTCTACCGCTCGCCGTTCCTGCCCTTCGTGGTCATCTTCACGGCCGTGTTCGCCCTCTGCCTGGCCGGGCTCGTCGTCTACCACCTGGCGAAGAACGGCACGCTCGTGCTCAACGGGCAGTCGCAGGGGATCCTCTCGATCCTCGTCGTCGGCGCGTCCGTGGACTATGCGCTGCTCCTCGTCGCGCGGTACCGGGAGGAGCTCGCGCGCGTCGAGCACCCGGCCGACGCGATGCGCCAGGCCCTGCGCGCCTGCGTCGAGCCGATCGTCGCGAGCGCCGGCACCGTGATCGCCGGCGTGCTCTGCCTGCTCCTCTCGGACCTGGGGTCCAACCGTTCGCTGGGGCCCGTGGCGGCGATCGGCATCGCGTCGGCGATGCTCGGTGCCCTGACCCTCCTGCCGGCCATGCTGCTGATCGGCGGGCGTCGGTCCCGGTTCCTGTTCTGGCCGCGCGCGCCGCGACCGTCCGAGGCGGCGACCGTGCCCGACGTGGCGCACGCGCACGTGGACCCCACGGCCGAGCCCGACCCGGCGGACGGTCCGGGCCTCTGGGCACGGCTCGCCCGCTTCGTCGGCCGGCGGGCGCGACCCGTGTGGATCCTCACCGCCCTGGTCCTGTGCGTCGGTGCCGCGTTCCTGCCGACCTTCAAGGCGTCGGGCACGAGCCAGGTCGACGTCTTCCTCACCGACGTGGACGCCGTCTCCGGCGAGGCGGTGCTCGTCGACCACTTCCCGGCCGGTGCGGTCCAGCCCGCGATCGTGATCGTCGACGAGGCCGACGTCGACGCCGTGACGTCGGCTGCCGAGGGTGTCGACGGTGTGTCGTCCGTCGCGCCGTACACCGGCGGTGCCCCGGGGTCGCAGGACGCGCCGCCGGTTGTCGTGGACGGGCGCGTGCGCCTCGACGTGACGACCGAGGCCTCGTCGGACTCCCAGGCCGCCGTGGCGGTCGTCGACGACCTGCGCACGGCCGTGCACGCGGCGAGCCCGACGGCCGTGGTCGGTGGGGCGGCGGCCGAGACGCTGGACACGCAGAGGGCGAGCGAGCGCGACCTGCGGGTGATCGTCCCCGTCGTGCTGCTGGTGATCGGGTTGATCCTCATGCTCCTGCTGCGCTCGGTCGCGGCGGCGGCCCTGCTGCTCGTCGCCAACGTCCTGTCGTTCGCGGCCGCGCTGGGGGTGGCCGCCCTCGTCTTCAACCACGTCCTCGGCTTCCCGGGCGCGGACCCGGTCGTGCCGCTCTACGCGTTCGTGTTCCTCGTCGCGCTCGGGGTCGACTACTCGATCTTCCTGATGACGCGCGTCCGGGAGGAGTCGGTCGTCGTCGGCACCCGAGCCGGAGTCGTCCGTGCCCTCGCGGTGACGGGCGGGGTCATCACGTCCGCAGGTGTGGTCCTCGCGACGACGTTCGCGGCGCTCGGCATCATCCCGCTGCTGTTCCTCGCCCAGATCGCCTTCATCGTGGCGTTCGGGGTGCTGCTCGACACGCTCGTCGTGCGCAGCCTGCTCGTACCGGCCCTCGTGCACGACCTGGACCGGCGGACGTGGTGGCCCAGCGCCCTCTCGCGCCCCCACGAGCAGGCCCACCACGCCGACCTAGAGTGAGCGCCATGAGTGCGCTGCGTGTGGGCCTTGTCGGGTACGGCGGAGCGGGTCGGGGCATCCACGCCCGGCTCTTGCGGGAGGCTGGCCAGCAGGTCACCGCCGTGGTCACGCGCAACCGCGCCGAGCAGGTCGAGGCCGACTGGCCCGGCGCCGTCGTGGAGCCCGACGTGGCGGGTCTGCTGTCGCACGCCGCCGACCTCGACCTGGTCGTGGTCGCCAGCCCGTCCGGCGACCACGTCGAGCACACCCTGGCCGTGCTCGACGCCGGCCTGCACGTCATCGTCGACAAGCCCCTGGCCACGACCGCCGACGACGCGGAGCTGCTGGCCTCCCACGGCGACGGTCGCCTCACCGTCTTCCAGAACCGGCGCTGGGACACCGAGCAGCTCACTCTGCAGGCACTGCTCGCCTCAGGGTCGCTCGGGACCGTGCACCGCTTCGAGCGGCGCTGGGAGAGGTTCCGGCCGGTGCCCCAGGACCGGTGGAAGGAGAACGACCCGCTCTCCGGCGGCCTGCTGCTGGACCTCGGGGCGCACCTGGTCGACTCCGCGACGCAGCTGTTCGGTCCCGTCACGTCCGTCTACGCCGAGCTGCACGCGCGCTCGACGCCCGCGGTCGACGACGTCTTCCTGGCGCTGACCCACACCTCCGGGGTGATCAGCCACCTGCAGGCCGGAGCCGTCGTCGGGGCCCCTGGGCCCCGGACCCGCGTGCTCGGCGACGGGGGCGCCTATCTCGTGACGAGCTTCGAGGGCGAGGCGTCACCGTTCACGGCCCTCGACGACGCCTACGAGGAGACCCGTCGGCCGGGTGAGCCGGAGCACGAGGGCTGGCTGGTCCACGGTTCGGAGCGGGTGCCCGTGCCTCGCGCCGGCGGAGGGCACGTCGACCTCTACCGCGCGGTCGTCTCCTGGGTCGTCGACGGAGGACCGGCACCGGTCGACCCGTACGACGCCGCCCGGACCGCCCAGGTGCTCGACGCCGCGCGCGTGTCCGCCGACGAGGGCCGCACCGTACGCATGCCCTGACCTGTGGACGACCGCCGACGCGTCCGTCGCGACCTCGCTTGGATGGCGGGATGGACGCGACGGCGGTGCCCGCAGACATCGAGAACGCGCTCGCCCGCCTCGGGTTCCGGGCGACGACCCTGCTCGGCCGCGACCGTTGGCTCGCGGTCACGCTCGACGGGACCGGCCACCGGATCGAGCTCCACGCGATGGACGCGGACGTCCAGGACGACACCCTCGTCGCCCGGGTGGCCCGGCTGCGCGGCGTCCGGCACGACCACCTGACGCGGCTGCTCGACGCCACCGAGCTCACGCCGGGCCGGATCGGGCTGCTCGTCGAGCACGCAGAGGGGCTCTCCCTCGCGCAGGTCCGGGCCGCGCGGTCGCCCCTGACCGACGGCGAGGCCGCGACGGTCGCCATCCCGGTCGCCGGTGCACTGGGTGCCCTGCACGATGCCCTCCTGGCGCACGGCGCGGTGGACGCGTCCACGATCCTGGTGCGGCCCGACGGTCGCCCGATCCTGCGCGACCTGAGTGGGGTCGTCGTCGGAGCGGCCGGGCCGACCGAGGACCTGACCGCGCTGGCGGCGGCCGTCATCGCTCAGCTGCCGAACGACGACGTGCACCTGCTGGCGGGAGGGCTCGTCCTGAGGGACGCGCTCGTCGACGTGCTCGGCGGCCCGAACGTCGACGCGGCCCGGCTGGCCGACGCGTGCTTCCGGGCCGCCGAGCCGGAGCCGGTCCAGCTTCCCGACGCCGGGTCGCTCGCCTCGTCGGCGCTCCTCTCGAGCGCCCGGCACGCGCCGCCGACGCCCACCCGCCGCTCGACCCGGCGCAGATTCCCCGGTCGGCTCGTCGCGCTCGCCTGCGTCGCGGTCGTGGGGTTCGGCGCGGTCGGCTGGCGGCTGCTCTCGGCGCCGCCGCAGGACGCGCTCACCGATGCGCACGACCCCGTGGCCGCGGCGGTCGAGCTGAGCCGGATCCGGGCGGCGGTCGTGGGGGAGGCGGACGTCTCGCGGCTCGGCGACGTCGAGGTTGCCGACGGCCCCGCGCACACCGCGGACGCGGCGCTGCTCGAGTCGGCCTCCCCGTCGGCGGGGCTGACCGTCGACGTGCAGGACGCCTGGCTCGTCGACGGGTCCCGACCGTCCACGACGGACGTGGCCGTGACGGCCGCCATGTCGACGGCCTCCGGTAGGTCGGCGACGCGGACGGTCGTGCTCGGCCTGCGCTGGACCGACGAGGGGTGGCGCGTCTGGGACGTCACCGAGCCCGCGGGCTGACCGCCTCAGCCGCCCGCCGCCACCCAGGCCGCGGCCCTCGCCAGGTCCGGGTGGGTCGGGACGAAGCCGTCCGCGTCCAGGACTGCGGGCACCGCACGGTTGGAGCCCAGCACCTCCGAGGAGAAGTCGCCGAGCACGGCTCGCAGCGCGAACGCGGGGACGGGCACGACGGCCGGTCGGTGCGCCGCCTTGGCGAGCGCGGCGACCACGTCGGCGTTGCGGTCCGCCGCGGTCACCAGGTTGACCGGCCCCTCGACCTGCGAGGTCAGCAGGTGCTCGATCGCCCGGACCTCGTCGGTGAGCGTGATCCACGGCCAGAACTGGCGCCCGTCGCCGAACCGACCACCGACGCCGAGCTTGATCAGAGGGAGCAGCCGGCCGAGCGCTCCACCGTGCGAGCTGAGCACGACGCCCGTGCGCAGGTGGACCACCCGGACGCCGGCCTCGCGCGCGGGAGCCGTGGCCGCCTCCCACTGCCGCACGACGGTCGCGAAGAAGGTGGTGCCGATCGGCTCGTCCTCGTCGAGGACGTCGTCGCCCCGGGAGCCGTACGCGCCGATCCCTGACGCCTGGAGCAGCACGCGCGGTCGGTCGCCGAGACCCGCGAGCGTCCGGGCCAGCAACCGGGTGGTGTTGACCCGCGACGACACCACGAGCCGCTTGCGCGCCTGTGTGAGGGGCCGCGTGCCGGGGTTCACGCCCGCGAGGTTGATCACGGCGTCGGCCCATTCCAGGGCCGTTGGGTCGAGCTGCCGCGCGTCCGGGTCCCAGCGGATCTCGTCGGGACTGCGGGTCTCGCCGCGCACCAGGGTGCGCACCAGGTGCCCGTCGCGACGCAGCTGGGGGACGAGCGCGCCACCGATGAACCCGTGCGACCCCGCCACCACCACCTGCATGGCGCTCACCCTACGTTCGGGTCGCCGTCGCGGCCCGGTGAGCCGGCGTCGCGCGGCCGGTGGGACGACGGCGGACGCATCGACCTAGCGCCACCTGGGCCGGGAGCGACTGCTGGGATCGGTGAGGTGTCTCGTCCGTCCCATCAGCACCAGGCGTCACAAGAGGCGCCGGATCACTCCGGCGGGAGTCGTGCCGACGACGTACAGCGGCCCGGCTCCCACGAGGGGAACCGGGCCGCGGTCAGGCTGCGCGGAGCGTCAGAGACCGACCTCGGACTCGAACGCACCCTCCTCGAGGCGGGCCTTGAGCGCACTGAGGTAGCGCGAGGCGTCCGCTCCGTCGACCAGGCGGTGGTCGTAGGAGAGCGACAGGTAGCACATCGACCGGATCGCGATGACCTCGGCGCCGTCCGCGTCCTGGATGACGACCGGACGCTTGACGATCGCGCCGGTGCCGAGGATGGCGGAGGTGCCGCCGGGGACGATCGGGGTGTCGATGATCGCGCCGCCGGACCCCGTGTTGGTCACCGTGAACGTCGCGCCCGACAGCTCGTCGGGCGTGACCTTGTTCTGGCGCGTGCGACCGGCCAGGTCGACGATCTTGCGCGAGATGCCGGCGAGGTTCAGGTCGCCCGCGTCACGGATGACCGGCACCAGCAGGCCGCGCTCGGTGTCGACCGCGATGCCGACGTTCTCCTCGCCGTGGTACGTGATCGTGTTGCCCTCGAGCACCCCGTTGATCTTCGGGTACGCCTTGAGGCCCTCGATCGCCGCGAGAACGAAGAACGGAAGGAACGTGAGGTTGACGCCCTCGCGCGCCGAGAAGTCGGCCTTCGCCTTCGCCCGCAGGCGCGCGATCCTGGTGACGTCCACCTCGACGACCGTGGTCAGCTGCGCCTGCGAGTGAAGGGCGTCGACCATGCGCTCGGCGATGATCTGGCGCAGTCGGCTGGCCTTCTCCGTGGTCCCGCGCAGCGGCGAGACCGTCGCGGCGGCCGTCTTCGGTGCGGCGGCCGGAGCCGCGGCAGGCGCCGGAGCGGCGGCGGCCTTCGCGGCCTCCTCCGCCTTGGCGGCCGCCTCGAGGACGTCCTCCTTGCGGATGCGCCCGCCGACGCCGGTGCCCGTGAGGGTCGAGACGTCGACGCCCTTCTCGGCCGCGAGCTTGCGGACGAGCGGGGTGAGGTAGCTGCCGGACGCCTGGGGCGCGGCCGCAGGTGCGGGCGCCGGGGCGGGCGTCGCCGGGACCGGCGCGGGCGTGGCCGCGA
>NZ_JBFUHG010000013.1:0-95258 GCF_056402515.1 Cellulomonas sp. P4_A2 | reverse complement strand
CCAGCGTTCGTCCTGAGCCAGAATCAAACTCTCCGTAAATGTCTACATGGCACCCCAACACCAAAGCGCTGAAGCAACCGACAAAACGAAACGGTCCCACCGGTTCAACCCGGCGAACCAATCAGATTCGGCTGTATGTGGCATCGCCTTCCACGGAGGTAGAAGAACGACACCCATCTCAACCAAGACCCACCACCATCAACACCCCAGACCACCGGCCCAGAACATCTCAGATAGCAAGCCATATGGCATCGACTATTTGGCACACTGTTGAGTTCTCAAGGAACAGACGCGCATCCATTCAGGTCCTTCAACCTGGCCGGAGGCAACCGTTCTAACTTAGCGGAGTTGACCCTCCCCGTCAAACTTCGTCCCAGACCTGATCGAGACCAGATCCAAGCTTCAGCTCATCGGGTTGAGGAGTCGGAGCTCCACTTCCCGGACGCTCCCGATGACCGGCGATGTGATCGTCGGTCGGGGCTTCCGGGGGTGTCGTCCGGGGGACCAGCCATCGAGGTTCGATCCTCGGTGTCCGTTCCTCCCTGCCGGGCGACGTCGAGAACAGTACGGGCAGAGCGGCCGGAGGGCAAATCACGGTCGCGTGACGCGGATCACCACGCCCTTCAGTGCCCTGACCTGCACAAACGTCTCAGTAGAGCGCGTTTGCCATGGCCCGCCGCGCGGCGACGACCCGGGGGTCGTCGGAGCCGATGACCTCGAACAGGTCGACGAGGCGCAGGCGGATGCGTTCGCGGTCGGGACCGAACGTCGTGCGGAGCAGGTCGACGAGCCGCCCGAAGGCGTCATCGACCTTTCCACCGAGGATGTCGAGGTCCGCGACCGCCAGCTGCGCGTCGACGTCCTTGGGGTCGGCGGCCGCCGCGGTGCGTGCCGCCTGGAGGTCCGCATCCCGGGTGCGGTCGAGCAGTCCGACCTGGGCGAGGCCGGCCCGGGCGAGCGCGTCGCGCGGGTCCTCCTTGATCGCCTGCTCGTACGCGGCGCGGGCGGCGTCGAGGTCGTCACGCTCGATCGCGTCGTACGCGGCCTGGTGCAACGGCGGCAGCTCCGGCTCGGGCTCGGCCTCGGGGGCGTCGGCTCCCGGGACGTTCGGCGCGACCCGGCCCGTGATCCCGTTGGCCTCGGCCGCGGCGAGCACCTGGTCCAGCACCTCGCGCACCTGGTCGCGCGGGTATGCGCCCTGGAACAGCGGCAGCGGCTGGCCGGCCAGGACGGCCACGACGGTCGGCACCGACTGCGCCTGGAACGCCTGGGCGATCTGCGGGTTGGCGTCGGCGTCGATCCGCGCGAGCAGCCACCGGCCCGCGTCCTCGTCGGCGAGCGCGGCGAGGTCGGCCGCGACCGCGGTGCTGACCTCGCTCCACGCCGCCCACAGCACGACCACGACGGGATGCCCGGTCGAGCTCTGCACGAGCGCCGGGAAGGTGGCCTGGTCCACGTCGACGACGTAGGCGCCCGGAGCGGGCAGCCCGCCCGGGGCGCCCGGCGGCGGCGTGGCCGGACGCGCGAGCGAGGACAGGTCGATCGCACCGCGTACGTCGAGGCGGGGGCGGGGTCCGGTGGGCTGGGACATGCGACGTGGTCCTTCGTGCGGGTCGGGAGGAGTGCGAGGGCCTGGACACAGAGTGCCCGAAAACTCAGTCCGCGGTCACCGCGGTGATGGCGTGCTCGGCGGCCAGGACCTGCATGAGGCCCGTGCTGCCGGCCGGGGGGACGTACATGATCACGACGTCGGTGAACGTGCGGACGAAGCTGGCCGACGCCGAGGGCTTCCCGGTGAGGGCGGCGTAGAACGGGTCGTCGATCCGGACGGTGCCGCCCGCCGTGAGCAGCACGGTGGACACGGTGGTGACCTCGCTGACGACGATCGCGCCGCCGTCCACGGTCGCGAGGCTGGTCATCGGCGCGGGGGCGGGCGTGTAGGTCTCGGTCGCCGTCCCGGCGGTGTTGACCCCTGCGGCGGTCGTCGCGCGGGCCGCCTCGATGCCCGTCCGGAACGCGTCCGGTGCGAACGCCGCTGCGTACGGGGAAGCCGTGCCGTTGGCGAGCACGTCGCAGTACTGCGCGATGGCGTCCGTCGGGGTGGCGACGAGACCCGTCGCGTCCGCGGCGAGCACCGCGCTGCCGGTCTCCGGGGCAGCGGTCAGAGGCATCTGGATCCCCTGGCCCATCCGGCCCCAGCCCCACAGGTGGTACTGGTCGCGCGGCGCGTTCTGCTGGAGCACGAGGATGCGCGGCGCCTGCAGGTCGTCCGGCTGCTCGGTCACCACCAGCTGCGTCCGCGGCCACGCGTCCGTCTGCGGCAGGATCAGCGCCTGCGCCTTGGTCGGGATCACCGTCGGCGGCTTCGCGTTGGCCGTCGCCTTGGCGCGGATGTACTCCGCGGCGCGGATGGCGAGCGCGGGACCCGAGACGCGCGGCTGCAGGAGCGCGGGGTCGAGAGCCGCGTCACCCGCCGCGAGCACCTCCCCCAGGTCGCCCAGCACGTTGTCCGACTGCCCGACCGTCGTCGCCGGCGGGGCGACCGCGGGGACCGGTGCGGGTGCGGGTTGCGGCAGCGGTTCCGCGCACGCCGCGAGCGCGAACAGGGCGGTCACGGCGAGGACGGCGGCGCGGCGGCGCGGGCGGCGGATCATCGACCGTCCTCCTGCTCGTCGGTCTGGTCGTTCTCGGTCGAGGTCGAGGCAGAGGCCGAGGTCGACTCCCCCTCGGTCGGGGGCAGACCCCAGGCACGGCGCCAGGCGTCTGCCCGCGATCCGCCGGCGGCCGGTTCCTGCGGTGCCTCGGGTGTCGTCGTGGCCAGCCACGCCGGGCGGCCCGCGTGCGGGTCGGTCTCGGCCGACCGCACCTCGGGGGTGGGCGCCGTGACCGTGGCCCAGGCGGCGGCCCCGCGGACCGATCCCGGTCCGGAGGTCGGCGCGGGTGCCGTCTTGCCGGGCGACGAGATGGCGGTACCGGGCACGACGGGACCCACCGGCGGAGGCGGGACCTTCGCCGACGGGGCGACCGGGGTTGCGGACGCGCCCTGCGCGGGCGCCGCGGGACCCGTCGCGGGCGTCGCACCGGTCGGGGTGCTCAGCCAGGACGGACGGCGGTCGTGGGCAACTTCGGCGTCGGTCGGTGTCGAACCGTTCGCGGGAGCCCCGACCCGCGTGCCCGAGGCAGGGCCGGACGGCGAACCGGAGGCGGGGCCAGTCGGCGAACCGGAGGCGGGCCCAGCCGGCGAACCGGAGGCAGGCCCAGCCGGCGAACCTGCGGCAGGCCCGACCGGCGAACCCGCGGGAGCCCCGACCGGCGAGCCTGAAGGCGTCCCCGTCGGACGGGGCGCGGGCGTCCAGCTGCCCGACGCAGGTGCCGTCGGGGTCGGGGTGGCCGAGGAGGCCCGCGCGGCCGACGCCGTCGGGTCAGCATCGGACGCCGCAGGGACGACCGCGGTCGGCGAGGTCTGGGGCGAGCCGCTGCGCAACGCGCGGCGACTCGTCGGCGGTCCGTCGACGGGCGTGGTCGCGGTGCGGACCTCCGCGTCGTCGAGCGGGGGCGACACCTGGGGCACCTGGCCGGTGCGCGGGGCGGGCCGCGCACCACGAGCCGCGGCGGCCTCACGCATCTGGCGCCGCGTGAGCACCGGGATCGCGTCGACGTCCTCGGCCAGGACCGCGGGGATCGCGCCGGTGGTGACCGGGTGCCACTCCTCGTCGAGACCCTTGCGGTGCCGGTAGACGTCCCGGAACAGGAGCCAGCCCGAGAGCAGGACGAGCACCAGGCCGCCGACCACGGCGGGCCACAGCCACGGTGTGGTCACCTCGCGGGGCCACGCCAGCGTCAGGTTCGGCGCGGACTTGCCCGTGCTCACGGCGATGAGGCTCCAGCGCCCTTCCTGCTGCGGCCACTCGAGCGATGCCGACCCCTTGCCGGTCGACTGGGCGACCCAGAGGTCCGACCCGGCGGGATCGGTGGCCGTCGCCGAGTCCGCCTCGGCGTCGGGGGTGGGGGTCGGCGTCGGGGCCGGCGCGGCGGCGGCGGGGTCCGACGCGGTGGCCTCCGGCGAGGGTTCGGGGGTCGTGTCCTCGACGCCGGTCACCGCGAGCTCGTGCCAGCTGTCCAGCCCGGTGACCTGTCCGTACGCCTCGGTGCCGACCCAGCCCTCGACGTCGGTGTCGCGACCGATCGCGAGGGTCACCTGACCCTTGTCGGGAACCGTGACCTTGACGGTGACGGGATCGCCGCCGAGCTCGAGCACCCCCGGCTCGGTCACCAGCGTGTGGGGTCCGTCCGAGGTCCCGGCGACGAGGATGTCGTCGGCCCTCCACACCGTCGCCGAGGCCACGCCGAGACCGATGACGACCAGTCCGACGACGCCGACGGCGGCGATGATCAGTCGCTTCACCACGCAGGATCCTCCAGGGACGAGAAGCCCCAGGATAGGCAGAGCAGCACGTCACGACCGAACCGGGGCACTTCCGACGGCGCCCGGCGCCTGGGCCGGGAGCATGACTGCACGCATCCGTGCTGACCACGGGCGAGTGAAGACGCGTATCGTTGGCGCGGGCTCCGGTTGTCACAGAGCGTCTCGACCGAGGCGGCTCCCCGGAGTCACAGTGCCCAGGAGGATCGCTCGTGCCCGACGCCCGGACCCCCTTCCCCGTCGTCAACTTCCGCGGATACGAACGCGAAGCCGTCGACGCTCGACTCACCGATCTCGAGAAGGCCCTCGCGGACGCGCGCGCCCAGGTCGAGCAGCTCGACGGACGGGCCATGCAGGTGGCCGGCGAGCTGTCCGAGGCGCACCGTCAGCTGCGCGAGGCCGAGCGCCCCACGTACTCCGGGCTCGGCTCGCGGATCGAGCAGCTGCTGCGCTCCGCCGAGGAGCAGTCCTCGGACGTCGTGACGCAGGCGAACGCCCAGGCCGCCGACGCCCTGGCCCGCGCGAAGCTGTCGTCGGGCCAGCTGCGTGCCCGCGCCGAGAACGAGGTCGCCGAGCTCATCGCGACCGCTCGTCGCGAGGCCGACGAGGTCAAGACGACGGCCGCCTCCGAGGCCGAGAGCACGCTCACGGCCGCCCAGCGCCGGGCCGAGGAGCTCGTCGGGTCGGCCGAGCGCGAGGCCGCGCGCATCCAGAGCGCGATCACGACCGAGGAGAGCGAGCGTCGCAGCTCGCTGGAGCGCGAGCTCGGCACGCTGCGCGCCAGCGTCGAGCACGAGGCCACGCAGCTGCGGATCGCGACGGAGCGGACCGCCAGCGAGCTGCGTGCGCGCAGCGAGGCCGAGACCACCGCGCAGCGCGAGGACGCCGAGCACTACGCGCAGGACCTGCGCCAGAGCGCCGACGCCGACACCACCGAGCTCCGGCAGCGCGTCGAGACCGAGCTCGCGACGCAGCGCGCCGACGTCGACCGCTACGTCGCGCAGCAGCGTTCGGACGCGGCCGCCGAGGTCGCGGCCCTGCGCCAGCAGGCCGCCGAGGAGGTCACGTCGCTGCGTCTGCAGACCCAGGAGTACGCGGACGGCGTCCGCGCCGGCGCCGAGCGGGACGGCGCGGCGCTCCAGCAGCGCGTCGCGGCCGAGGTCGCCGCACTGCGGGTCGAGGCCGAGCAGTACTCCGCGTTCGTGCGGGCGCAGGCCGAGCGCGAGACGAGCGAGCTGCGCGCCGCGGCCGCCGACGAGATGACCGCCTTCCGCACCGAGACCCAGCAGGCCGTCGTCGCGCTGCGTGGCGACGCGGAGCGGTACGCCGCCGACCTGCGGGCGACCGCCGAGCGCGAGACGACCGAGCTGCGCGAACGGGCCGCCCAGGAGACCAGCAACCTGCGCGACGTGACCCACCGTGAGGCGCAGGAGCTGCAGGAGGTCACGCACCGCGAGACCGCCGAGCTGCGCGCCTCGACCGATCGCGAGACGGCCGAGCTCCGGGAGCGCACGCGCCTCGAGGTCGAGCGGGCGCTCACCGAGGCTCGTCGCGCCGCGGCAGAGCTCACGACGAACGCCAAGACCAACGCGGACGAGCTCGTGCGCTCCGCCGAGCAGCAGCTCGCGGACGCCGAGCTGTCGATCGCGTCGCGTCGCGAGGCCGCCGAGCGGGAGGACGCCGAGCGTCACGAGACGGCCCGCGCCGACACCGAGCGCCTCGTGCGTGACGCCGAGGCGCACGCGTCCGAGGCCGAGCAGCGGGTGGCCAAGGCGCTCGCGCAGGGCGACAAGGTCCGCACCGACGCGGAGACGCACGCCAAGGAGCTCCTCTCCAACGCGCGCAAGAACGCGGACCGGGTGGTCGCGGAGGCTCGCGAGCACGCCGAGAAGCAGATCTCGGACGCCATGACCGAGTCGGAGCGCGAGCGGACGTCCGCCGCGCGTCAGGTCGAGGACCTCAACCGCCAGCGCGAGTCGATCACGTCCTACCTGGACGAGCTGCGCAACCTGCTCGGGCACAACCCGGACCGCGCCACGCTCGAGCGGGCGTCGCGCGCCGAGGCCGCGTTCGAGGAGGAGCAGAAGAAGGCCGAGGCCAAGGACGACAAGCCGTCCACCAAGCCCGCGCGACCGGCGGCCCGGCCGTCCAAGTCGCGGCCGGCCCCGGTCTCGGCGGCAGCGGCCGCGGCGTCGTCGAACCCCGCTCCCGACGTGCCGGCGCAGGGCGGTCCGTCCGACGACGGTTCACCCGAACAGGTGACTCCTGAGGTGAAGTCGGACGCGTCCACGGACTCCGAGTCTCACGACCAGCACACTTCTGGCAAGGACGACGCGCCCGCGCCGACCCGCTGAGACTGCAGCGCCGCGTACTCACAGACCGGAGACCGACCGTTGTCCGAGCAGACCCCTTCGAACCCCAGCGCGCCCGCTGACAACGCGGCGGCCACCTGGCGTGAGCAGCAGCGGGCGACCGCTGCAGCGCACGAAGAGGTGCTGGCCACGCGCCAGGCGGCCGAGGCTGCCGCCGCACGTGCGCAGATCGCGTCGTTCCTGCGCCGCGTGAACGGTCAGCGGTTCGGTCCGCAGCCCGTCGAGCTCCGGGCGCGCAGCTACGACGGCGGGACTCGGTACAAGACGCCGCTGACCGGCTGGTACCTGCGCAAGGACGAGACGGTCGCGATCGACACCGCCGGGAACTTCTACATCCTGACGGTGCCCGGCAGCCTGTCCGCGCGGTTCAAGGGCGTGACGCCGGTTCCCTCGGAGCCGACGCTCGTGCTCGGCGCGGGCGGCAAGGACGGCGAGTCGATCGACCTGTCCGCGGCGCTCTCACGCCTGCTGGGCAAGTAGCGCTCCGAGCGCGTCCGCCACGGCGGCGGGGTCCTCGATCGCGGTCAGGTGCCCGGCCCGCGGGACGACGATCAGACGCGCCTGCGGTGCCGCGTCGGCCATGTGCTCGGCGGCGGCCACGGGGGTGACGGTGTCCTCGTCGCCGACGACGACGATGACGGGTCCGTCGAAGGCCCGCAGGACCGCCGTGCGGTCGGGGCGGGCCGCCATCGCCCGCTGGCACCAGGCGACAGCCGCCGGGTCCTGCTCGCCGATCCAGCCGTCGACCGTCGCGGTCACCTCGGGGCGCACAGCCCGCGTGGTCTCGCCGAGCAGCACGCCGCTCATGGGGCGCACGACGTCGACCGTGCCCGACGCCTCGGCCTCGTCGGCGACACGAAGGCGGTTCGCGTGCGCCTCCGGCGCGTCGGCGGTCGACTTGGTGTCGATCAGGGCGAGCCCCGCGACGAGGTCCGGGTGGCGCTCGAGCAGCGCGAGCGCGATGTAGCCGCCCATCGACAGGCCACCGACGAGAACCCGGTCGATCCCGGCCGCGCGCAGCTGCTCGGCGGCGGCGTCGGCGACGGCGTCGAGCGACGGCTCCTGGTGGACGAGGTCGCCGGGCAGGTCCGGCGCGAAGACGCGCGGGAAGCCCGTGAGCAGCGCCTCGACGCCGTCCCACATGCGGTGGTCGAGCGGGAACGCGTGCAGGAGCAGGAGCGGGGTCATGCGCTGGCCTCCACGGTCTCGCCCGCCCAGTGCGTGGGCAGGGGCAGCGGGTGGTCGGGCAGGACGTGGCCGACGATCTCGTCCAGGACACGTCGCACCGCCGACTCCCCCACCCACAGGTGCTTGGCGCCCTCGACGCCGATCACCTCGGCCTGCGGGACGCGCGCGAAGCGCTCGCGGGCCTCGTCGGGACGCAGGTAGTCGTCGAGCTCCGGGACAAGGACGACCAGCGGCTTGCCGAACGCCGCCCAGGCGTCGAGGTCGGTGTCCGTCGCGCGGTGCAGCGGGGGCGAGAGCAGGATCGCGCCCTCGATCGCGGGGTCGCGGCCGTGCATGAGGACGAGCTCCGTGCCGAACGACCAGCCGACCAGCCAGGGCCGCGGCAGGTCGTGGAACTCGACGAACTCGATGGCCGCGGCGACGTCGTACTGCTCTGCCACCCCGCCGTCGAAGGCACCTGCGCTGGTTCCCCGCGAGCTCGTCGTGCCCCGGGTGTTGAACCTCAGGACGGCCAGGTCCGCCATCGCCGGCAGCCGCCAGGCCGCCTTGCGGTAGATGTGCGAGTCCATGTAGCCGCCGTGGGTGGGCAGCGGGTGCAGGGTCACGAGGGTCGCGACGGGCGGGTCGTGCGCCGGGACCGCCAGCTCGCCGACGAGCGTCAGCCCGTCCGCGGTGTGCAGCTCGACGTCCTCGCGGTGCGCGGGAAGGACCGTCAGGGAACGGATGGGGTGCGCTTCGGTACTCATCACGACGAGCCTATTGCCGGTTCGGCAACACGGTGCAGGCGGACCTGGGCGCAGGAGGCAAGATGCAGGACGTGAGCCACGACGAGCACCCCGAGATCCTGTACACGCCCGAGTTCTGGGACGAGCGGTACAGCTCCGCCGACCGCATCTGGAGCGGCGACCCGAACCCGCACCTGGTCTCCGTCGCCTCGCCGTTGAGCCCCGGGACCGCGCTGGACGTGGGGTCGGGCGAGGGGGCCGACGCCATCTGGCTGGCCTCCCACGGCTGGGACGTGACCGCGATCGACATCTCCCAGGTCGCGCTCGACCGCTCCGCAGCGATCGCCGGTCCGCTGCCGATCAGCTGGGAGCTGCGCGACGTCCTGACCTGGGAGCCCGGCGTCGACCGCTTCGACCTGGTCTCCGCCCAGTTCATGCACCTGCCGTCGGACGCGCTGCGCTCCTTGCACCGCCGGCTGGCCGCCGCCGTCCGGCCCGGGGGCACCCTGCTCGTCGTCGGGCACCACCCCTCCGACCACGGGTCGACGAAGATCCAGCGCCCCGACCGCGCGGACCTGCTGTTCACCGCGGAGGATGTCGGCGTGACCCTCGACCCCGACCGGTGGGACGTGACCGCGACCTCGCCGTCGCGCACGGTCGCGGGCACCGACGGCGAGCCCGTCGAGATCCGCGACGCCGTGCTGGTGGCGGTGCGCCGGGCCTAGCCGACCGCCTGCGCGACCGCGAGGTCCAGGACGTCGGCGGGGCCGTCGTCGGTGTTGGCGGCGCAGCGGTGGGTGGCAGCCGCGAGGACGCTCGGGTGGGCGTTGGCGACCGCGAACGACGCGCCCGCCCAGGTCAGCATCGACAGGTCGTTCGGTGCGTCGCCCATGGCCCAGACCTCGGCCGCGCCGATCCCGCGGTCCGCGGCCCACCGTTCCAGCGTCGCCGACTTGGTGACCCCCGGGCCGGAGATCTCGCCGAGCCCGGACGCGCCCGAGTCGGCGACGATCGCGAGGTCGCCGACGACGGCCGCGAGGTCGTCCGCGAAGGTGCCCAGCGGTCGGGCCGGGCTCCGGACCAGGAGCTTGAACGTCGAGGCGGTCAGGACGTCCTCGACGAGGTCGGCCACCGGGCTGCCGTCCGGGATCTCGTGGGACGACCGGAACCGCGTCTCGTGCGCGAAGCCCTGAGCGGTCTCGGTCGCGAACACGGCGTCCGGCCATGCGTCGCGGATGCGTCCGACGATCGTCGCGACGAGGTCCGCGGGCATCCCGTGCTCGGCCAGCACCTCGCGCGTCGCGACGTCGATCACCGCAGCCCCGTTCGCGCAGATGGCGACCCCGTGGCCGGCCACGTGCTCGGTCAGACCCGCCAGCCAGCGCGGAGGTCGCGCGGTCACGAAGACGACCTCGATCCCCGCCTCGGCGGCCGCACGCAGGGCCGCGGCGGTCCGGGCGGACACCGTGCCGTCGTCGCGGAGCAGCGTGCCGTCCAGGTCGGTGGCGATCAGGCGGGGCGCGGTCATCGGCGCGTCGGGCCGCGGCGGCCACGAGCCTGCCAGCAGGACGTGTGCCAGTGACGGCGGTCGTCGACCGCCTCGCCGAACAGCCCGTCCGTGCGCCAGGCGACGACGTGCGCGGTGCCGGCGACGATCAGCTGGTCGCAGCCCGGGCAGCGGTACTCGCGGTCGGACCCGCGGACGCGCTGGACCGTCCACTCCCCGTCGGCACCGGTCTCGCTCGTGCGGCCCGCGGTCGCGCGGTCGAGGTCGAGCTCGACGTGCTCGGCGCCGTACGGCCGCTTCGTCGATCGTCGTCCCACGCCCTCATCCTCCCCTAGAAACGCCGACGTCCGAGCAGAGGGTGGCCAGGGGCCTCATCTGCTCGGACGTCGTGCGGAGAGCCGGACGTCCGCACCCGGAGGGCTCCCGACCTCGGGTGCGGACGTCTCGGGTGGTGCTAGAGGCGGGCCGTGGGGGCCGGGACGGCGTTGGTGGCGACGAGCTCGCGGTACCAGTGGCCCGAGTCCTTGACGGTGCGCTCGAGCGTGTCGTAGTCCACGCGGACCACGCCGAAGCGCTTGGAGTAGCCGTAGGACCACTCGAAGTTGTCCATGAGCGACCAGACGAAGTAGCCCCGGACGTCGACGCCGCGCTCGATGGCCTCGCCGACCGCGTCGATGTGGTCGTGCAGGTAGGCCACCCGGTCGGCGTCGTGCACGTGGCCGTCAGGGGTGAGCACGTCCTCGAACGCGGCGCCGTTCTCGGTGATCGCGAGGGGAAGCGTCGGGTAGCGCTCGTGCATCTCGAGGAGCAGGTCGACGAGGCCCTGGGGCTCGATGTTCCAGCCCATCGCCGTGTGCGGACCGGGCTGCGGGAGGAACTCGACGTTCGTCGCACCAACCCACGGGCTGTGAGCAGAGGAGCGGTGCCCGTCGGGGCCGGGTCCGCCGTCGCCGACCTCGGGCGTGCCCCAGCGGACCCGCCCGGTCGAGTAGTAGTTGATGCCGAGCAGAGAGAGCGGTACCTGGATGATCTCGAGGTCCTCGTCCTGCACGAACGACCAGTCGGTCAGGTGCTCAGTGTCGGCGAAGACCTCCTTGGGGTACTCGCCGTCGAGCATCGGGCGCAGGAACACCTCGTTCGCGATGGTGTCGACGACACGCTTGGCCTCCACGTCCTCCGGGGAGTCCGTCGCTGCGCGCGTGACGTGCAGGTTCAGCGTGACCGAGACGGGCGTGTCCTGGCCGAGCACGTCCTTGACCGCGCGACCGGCGAGGCCGTGCGCGAGGTTCAGGTGGTGCACCGCGCGGAGCGCGGCGACGTCGTCGGTGCGGCCCGGTGCGTGCACGCCCGAGGCGTAGCCCAGGTAGGCCGAGCACCACGGCTCGTTCAGGGTGGTCCACAGGTGGATCCGCTCGCCCAGCTCCTCGGCCATCTTGCGGGCGTACTCCCCGAACAGGACGGCGGTCTGCCGGTTGGTCCAACCGCCCTCGTCCTCGAGAGCCTGCGGCAGGTCCCAGTGGTACAGCGTGGCGACGGGCTTGATCCCCGCCGCGAGGAGCCTGTCGACGAGGTCGGAGTAGAAGTCGATGCCGGCCTGGTTGAACTCGCCGGAGCCGGTCGGCTGCACGCGGGACCACGAGATCGAGAACCGGTACGCCTGCAGGCCGAGGTCGGCCATCATCGCGACGTCCTGCGGGACCTTGTGGAAGTGGTCGACCGCGACGTCGCCGGTGTCCCCGTCCTGGACCTTGCCGGGGGTGCGGGAGAACGTGTCCCAGATGGACGGCGCGCGGCCGCCCTCGTCGGCTGCGCCCTCGATCTGGTAGGACGCGGTGGCGGATCCCCACAGGAAGTCGGCGGGAAAGGCGCGTCCGGACGGTCGCGAGGTCGTCATGTGCTGGGTCCTTCGGTCGGGCGGGATGTTGTCGGCGGCTGGCACGGATCGCGACTTCCTTGTCTGCGCGTTCCTCGACCATAGGCCTCGAGCGTGGCGTCGAAACGTTACGATACGTCAGGTGGGAGCGCTCCCGCAACGGGCCCTGCGCGCCGGCGCAGAGACACGCTCAGAGCGCGAGCTCGACCTCCTCGCCCTCGACCTCGCGGACCTCGCCGCCGACCTGGACGCGCCAGGGCCCCGGCGCGTTCCGGGCGACGACGCGCACCGAGGAACCGGTGCGGGTCACGACGAACGTCGTCGGCTCCCCACCGGCCGACGACGGGATCGCGGTCACCGAGCGGTGGCCGTCGGCGAGCTCGAACAGGCGCAGCGTGACCCCGTCGGCCCACGCGTAGTCCGGCCGGTCCTCGCGGGCGCCGACCGGCAGGACGGTGTCCGGGCGGACGTAGACGGGCAGCGACAGGAAGTCGTGCGTCTCGGCGTACCAGCGGGGGCCGGTGACCTGCTCGCCCGTGAGCAGCGAGGTCCACACCCCCTCCGGCACGTACACGTTCACCTGGCCGTCGGCCGTGAACACCGGCGCCACCAGCAGGCTCTCGCCGAGCATGTACTGCGTCGCGACGGTCGCCGCACCGGGGTCGTCGGGGAACTCCAGGACCATCGGGCGCATCACGGGGAGGCCGTGCTCGTGCGCGTCCTCGCCGAGCCGTCCCAGGTAGGGCATGAGGGAGAGCTTGAGCCGGGTGAACAGGCGCGCGACGTCGACGGCCTCCTCGTCGAACGCCCACGGCACCCGGTAGGAGTCCGAGCCGTGCAGCCGGCTGTGCGACGACAGCAGGCCGAACGCCAGCCAGCGCTTGAACACGGCTGCGTCGGGAGTGCCCTCGAAGCCGCCGATGTCGTGGCTCCAGTACCCGAAGCCCGACGACGCGAGCGACAGCCCGCCGCGCAGCGACTCGGCCATCGAGACGAACGTCGACTCGCAGTCGCCGCCCCAGTGCACGGGGAACTGCTGGCCGCCCGCGGTCGCCGACCGTGCAAACAGCACCGCCTCGCCCTCGCCGCGCTCGGCCTCGAGCACCTCGAACACCGCGCGGTTGTAGAGGTGCGTGTAGTAGTTGTGCATCCGCTCGGGGTCGGAGCCGTCGTGCCAGCGCACGTCCGTCGGGATGCGCTCGCCGAAGTCGGTCTTGAACGCGTCGACCCCTTGGACCAGCAGGTGCCGCAGGTGCCCCTGGTACCAGGCGACCGCGTCGGGGTTGGTGAAGTCGACGAGCGCCATGCCCGCCTGCCAGTCGTCGGTCTGCCAGACCGACCCGTCCGCGCGCGTCACCAGGTAGCCGCCGGCGCGACCCTCCTCGAAGAGCCGGGACCGCTGCGCGATGTACGGGTTGATCCAGACGCAGACCTTGAGGTCCTTCTCGTGCAGGCGGGCCAGGAGCCCCTCGGGGTCCGGGAAGGTCGCGGGGTCCCACGTGAAGTCGGTCCAGTGGAACGCGCGCATCCAGAAGCAGTCGAAGTGGAAGACGCTCAGGGGCAGCCCGCGCTCGGCCATCCCGTCGACGAACGACATGACCGTCGCCTCGTCGTACTGCGTGGTGAACGATGTCGAGAGCCACAGGCCATAGGACCAGGCCGGGACCCGCGCCGGGCGGCCGGTGAGCGCGGTGTACCGACGCAGCACCTCCTTGGGCGACGGCCCGTGCACCACGTAGTACTGCAGCGTCTCCCCCGGCACCGAGAACTGCGTGCGCGAGACCGCCTCGGAGCCGACCTCGAACGAGACGTGCCCGGGGTGGTCGACGAACACGCCGTAGCCCGCGTCGGAGAGGTAGAACGGCACGTTCTTGTACGCCTGCTCGGTCGCCGTCCCGCCGTCGGCGTTCCAGATGTCGACGGACTGACCGTTCTTGACGAACGCGCCGAAGCGCTCCCCCAGGCCGTAGACGTGCTCGTCGACGCCCAGACCCAGCTGCTCGTGCACGTACCTCTCGCCGGCGGCGTCGGTCACGACGCCGATGCTGCGCTCGGTCGACGAGGTCAGGACGCGGCCGTCCGCCTCGAAGTCCACGTTCCACGCGCCGTCCGTCGAGACCCGGGCCGTGAGCCCGCCGGACGTCAACGACGCGACCGGACCGTCCGCGACGACCTTGACGTCGGTCTGCGACGACCGAGCCACCGCGAAGGCGGGCCGCGGGGGCACGCCCCCGGTGTGGTGCTCGATCCGCACCCCGATCACGTCGTCCATCGGCGACGTGAACGTCACCGTGACCAGCGGGCGGTTCAGGGTGTCGCCGCGCGAGGTCAGGGGCACGGTGGCGCTGTAGACCGTCAACGTGTCCTCGCCGACGACGACGTCGGCGACGCTGCGCGGACGCAGCACCTGAACGCCTGGGAGGAGCTGCCAGTAGCCGTTGGTGAACTTCATGGGGACGCCTTACTTGACCGCGCCGGCGGTCACGCCGCGCGTCAGGGTTCGCTGGAAGATCAGGAAGAAGAGCACTGCCGGCAGCAGCGAGACGAGGGCGCCGGCGTTCGTCGTCGGCGCGTCCATCATCCGGTCGCCCTGCAGCGACGCGAGCGCGACCGGGATGGTCTGGGTGTCGTTCGTCGTCAGCATCACCAGCGGGATGAAGAACTCGTTCCAGGTCCAGATGAAGAAGAAGATCATCAGGACCGACAGCGTCGGGCGCACGACGGGGAAGACGACCTTCCACAGCACCTGCCACCGGCTCGCGCCGTCCAGGGCCGCGGCCTCGAGCAGCGCCTTGGGGAAGGTGCCGAGCACCGACGCCAGCAGGTAGGTGCCGAACGCCGACTGGATGACGGTGAAGATGATGATCACCGACCACGGCGAGTTCGAGAGCCCGACCTGCTGGGCCATGGTGAACAGCGGGTAGATCAGGGCCTCCTGCGGCAGCATCGTCGCCAGCAGGAACAGCGAGACCACGAGCAGCCGGCCCTTCACGCGACCGACGCCGATCGCGTAGGCGTTGAGCAGGGACAGGAGGGTGCCCAGGATGGCGACCGCGCCCGAGATCCAGATGGAGTTGACCAGCTTCTGCGGGAAGTCGACGCGGTTCCAGAACGTCGTCAGGCCCTTGGTGTAGATCTCGTGCGGAAGGCTCAGCGGGCCGTTCAGCGAGTAGTCGAGCGGCGACTTGAACGCGTTGAGCAGCATGATCAGGAACGGCAGGAGGATCGCGACGGCGACGAGGATCGCGCCGACCAGGACGACCCAGCGGGCCTTGCCGCGGCGGTGCCGGGCACCGCTCGTGAGGACCTCGGTGGCCATCAGCCCACACCTTCCTTGCGCTCGCTTCGCGCCTGCGCGACGAGGATCAGACCTGCGGCGATCACGATGACGAGGGTCAGCACGTTGGCCACCGCCGCCCCGTAGCCGACCTTCGACTTGTCGAAGAAGTTCAGGTACGAGTAGTAGCTCGGCACGAGGGTCGACCCCTCCGGTCCGCCACGGGTGAGCACGTAGATCGGCCCGAACACCTTGAGCGCTGCGACCGTGCAGGTGAGCACGACGACGAATGTCTCGGGCTTGATCTGCGGGATCGTGATCGCGCGGAAGCGGCGCCACCAGCCGGCGCCGTCGAGCTCGGCGGCCTCGTACAGCTCGGGGTCCACGCGCTGCAGGGCGGACATGAAGATGACCACCGGGTAGCCGATCTGCACCCAGACGAGCACGAGCATCACGGTCGGCATGGCGGTCGTCGGCGACCCGAGCCAGTTGGGCGGGTTCTCGAGGCCGAGCGAGCGCAGCACCTCGTTGACCGCGCCCGTCTGCGCGTTGAGGATCCAGTTCCACAGCACACCGGCGACCGCGACCGGGAGGATCTGCGGCAGGTAGTAGCTGGCCCGCAGCACGGAGGCCGAGCGTGACCCGAACTTCTTGCCGAGGTAGTCGAAGAGCACCGACGCGAGCAGCAGCCCGATGACGGTCGGCACGATCACCATCGCGACGATCATCGAGATCGAGTTCCGGAACGACGTCCAGAACTGCTCGTCGTGCAGCAGAGCCTGGTAGTTGTCGAGCCCCACCCAGTGGTGCGGCGCCATCCCGCCCTTCCACTTCTGGAAGCTGTACGCGATGTTCGTCGCGAACGGGATGCCGATGACCACGACGAACGCGATCGCGCCAGGTGCGAGGTAGGGCAGGTAGGCCACCCAGGTCGGGCGCTTCTTCTTGCGGACGTGCGGCGCGGCGTTCTCGGGCGTCTTGTCCGACGAGGTCGCGGGCCGGCTGTCGAGAGCTTCGGTGCTCATGGTCTGTCCTCCGTGGGGCGCCAGGGGCGGGCCGGTGCTCGGCCCGCCCCGGGCGCGTCGGGTCACTCGCCGAGCAGGTCGGCCTTGCCGGACTCGTACGCGTCCTTGAGGCCGTCGAGCACCTCGGCGGGCGTCTTGGACTGGTTGACCAGCGACTGGAGCTGGCTGACGATCACGTCGTAGAAGCCGGCGACGGGCCAGTCCGGGTAGTACGCGAGGCCGTCGTCGGCCAGGATGTCCGCGAAGTTCTGGGTCATCTCGGCCGTCTTGGGGTCGGTGATCGCGCTGGGGTCACCGGCGACCGGCAGGCCACCCTTCTCGCCGAGCACGTTCTGCACCTCGGGGCGCAGCGTGATGTCGATGAAGTCCTCGGCGAGCGTCTTGGAGTCCGCGTTCTGGGGGACCACCCAGATGTTGCCCGACGAGCCCGGGTGCAGCGTGTTCTCCGGGAAGTTCGTCTGGGCCCAGTCGAACTGGATCTCCTCGGCCAGGCGGCCGAACCACCAGGAGCCGGAGACCATGATCGGGTAGGTGCCGTTGATGAACGAGACGCCCATGTCCTCGGCGGTCAGGCCGGCCGCGTCGGACGCGATGTAGCCCTTCTTGACCCACTCGTCGAGCTTCTCGGTGGCCTTGGTCATCGCGTCGCCGTGCCAGTCGACGTCGTTCTTGAACAGCTGGTAGTCGTCGACGAGCGCGCGGTCCCCGTAGTGCAGGACGAGCTCGTACCAGAGCTGACCGAGCGGGTACTCGGCTCCGGCCTCGGCGAGCGGCGTGACGCCGTTCTCCTTGAAGGTCGCCAGGGCTGCCTCGAAGCCGTCGAACGTCGTCGGCACCTCGATGCCGTACTGCGCGAACAGGTCCTTGTTGAGGTAGACGCCGACGAACTCGCCGTAGTTCGGCACGCCGTACCAGTCGCCCGAACCCATGAGGCCGTTCTCGTCGTACATGGCCGTCGTCGCGAGCGAGCCGGAGAGCGTCTTGTCCCAGCCCTTCTCCTTCGCCACGTCGGTGAGCGGCGTCAGCAGACCCTGCGACGCGAGCTGGCCCGCGGTGGCGTTGCCCTTGTTGTACTCCATGACGTCCGGGACGTCGTCGCCGGTAAGCACGATCTTGGCGTTCTTCTGGATCTGCTCGAACGTCTGGTGCTCGAGGTCGACCTTCACGCCGGGGTGCTCCGTCTTGAAGATCTCGATGGCCTTGTCCCAGGCCTGGCCCATGGCCGAGTCCTCGGACTCGTAGTGCCAGACGGTGAGGGTGTCCTCGTCGGAGTCGCCGCCCCCGCTGCCGCCGCTGCTGCTGCAGGCGGTCAGGGCGGTGGTGGTCAGGAGGGCGGCGGTCCCGACGGCCGCCCATCGCCGTGTGCTGTTCCTCATCCGGGTTCTCCTCATCGAGTGGATGTCGACCGGATGGTGTCCGATCGTCGAAGCGCTTCGATAAACTAGCGCGTGATATTTGCGATGTCCAGACCGGACATCCGGGGACTTTGGGTGCACGATTGGCCCTCGACAATCGAAGCGCTTCGCTTCTACGCTCTGACGTGGGGCGATGCCGCTAGGGTTTCTCCCGGCGCCGGTGTGCCCGGCCCCGAGACGAAGGAGGCGGAGCGCCGTGACCACGATCGACGACGTCGCGCGCGCAGCCGGGGTGTCGGTCTCGACGGTCTCCTACGCCCTGTCCGGCAAGCGGCCCATCTCCGCGACGACGCGCGAGCGGATCGAGCGCGCGGTCCAGGAGCTCGGCTACCGGCCGCACGCGGGCGCCCGGGCGCTCGCCTCGCAGCGCACCAACGTGCTCGCCCTCATGGCGCCCCTGCGCGTCGACGTCAACGTCGGCGTCATCATGCAGTTCGTCACCGGCGTGGTCACCCGCGCCCGCGACTTCGAGCACGACGTCCTGCTGCTCACCCAGGACGACCACGCCGGGGTCGAGCGCGTCGCCGCCGGCTCCATGGTCGACGCCGTGATCATGATGGACGTCGAGGCCGAGGACCCCCGGCTGCCGATCCTGCGCCGTCAGCGCCAGCCCGCCGTCCTCATCGGACTTCCCCGCGACGCCGCCGGCCTGTCCTGCGTGGACCTGGACTTCGAGGCCGTCACGCGGACCGCTGTCGACCACCTCGTCGGCCTCGGGCACAGGCGCATCGCGTTCATCGGGTCCCCTCCGGTCGTGCTCGACCGGCACACGACCTACGCGATGCGCACGGTCAGCGGTTTCCGCGCGGAGACCGAGCGCCTGGGCGTCGAGGCCGTCTTCGAGCCGTGCGAGTCGTCGCACGCCGGCGCCAACGCCGCCCTCGACCGCGTGCTCGACCGCCTCCCCGACGTCACCGGGCTCGTCGTGCACAACGAGGTCGCCCTGCCCGCGGTCCTCGCCGGGCTGCGCGAGCGCGGCATCCAGGTCCCGCGCGACATGTCCGTCGTCGCGGTGTGCCCGCGGGACGTCGCGACCGGCCAGACGCAGCAGCTCACCGCCGTCGACATCCCGGCCGCCCGGATCGGCGCGGTCGCCGTCGAGATGGTGATGGCCCGCCTCGACGAGGGTCAGACGCCCGAGACGCGCCTGCTCGCGCCCGAGCTCACCGTCCGCGAGACGACCGCCCCGGCGCTATAGCCAGGCTCCCCCGCGCAGCACGCGCAGCGGCCGCAGGTCGTCGTCTGTCACGACGACGTCCGCCCGTCGACCCGCAGCCAGCGCGCCGAGGTCGCGCCGACCCAGCACGTCCGCCGGCACGGTCGCCGCCGACAGCACCGCGTCCTCGAGCGGCACGCCGGCCGCGACGACGTTCCGGACGAGGTCGATCAGGTGTGCGACGCCCCCGGCGATCGCGCCGCTCTTCGCCAGCCGGGCCACCCCGCCGTCGACGACGACCTCCATCGGCCCGAGCTGGTAGGACCCGTCCGGCATGCCGGCCGCAGCCATCGCGTCCGTGACCAGCGCGATCGACCCCGCGCCGAGCAGGTCGAACACCGACAGGACCGTGGCGTCGGCCAGATGCGTCCCGTCCGCGACCAGCTCGACCACCAGCTCGCCGCGCGCCGCGGCCGCCAGGCACGCGGCGATCGGGCCGGGGTCGCGGTGGTGCAGCGGCCGCATGCCGTTGAAGAGGTGCGTCGCCGTGAGCCGGCGGTTGCTCGTGGCGGCCAGCAGGTCGAAGCCGCGGTCCACCGCCGCCTCCACCTGCTCCGCGGACGCGTCCGTGTGGCCGATCGACGGGACCGCCCCCGCGTCGACGAGCGCCGGCAGGACCTCGTCGGCGACGCCCCGCACCTCCGGGGCGATCGTCATGGTGACGAGGTGGCCACGGGCCGCCTGCGCGATCGCCGTCGTGAGCGCCGCGGAACCGGCGAGCATGTCGGCCGGGTTCTGCGCGCCGCACCGGTCCGCCGACAAGAACGGCCCCTCGAGGTGGATGCCCACGATCTCCCCCGCGTCCGCGAGGTCCGCCAGCAGCGCGGTTCGCTCGAGCAGGACGTCGCGCGGGGCCGTGACCAGCGACGCGACCAGGCTCGTCGTCCCGTGCCGCCGGTGCTCGTCGACCGCGGTCTGCGCGTCGGCTGCGTCTACCGCGTCCGGGAAGCTCGCACCGCCACCACCGTGGCAGTGCAGGTCGACCAGGCCCGGCAGGAGCGTGTCGCCCGTCGGGTCCGGCAGCGACCACGCCGGCGGCAGCCCGTCGGACGGGCCGACCCAGACGATCGTCGCGTCGTCGACCACGACCGCTCCGTCGTCGACGATGCCTCGGGGGGTCACCAGGCGTCCGCGCAGGACGAGGGGCTCGCTCACGGGACCATCCTCGCTCACGCAACACCCTCGAACTGGCGCGGTCGACACCACGACGGCGCCGAGGTCGTGCGTCTGCCTCGAGATCGTGCGTCGGAACCCACGATCTCGAGGCAGACGCACGATCTCGCGGTGCGCGGGCATGCCCCTAGAACAGGCGCGAGCCGCTGTCGTCGACGCCCTTCATGGCGTCGTAGTCCAGCACCAGACAGCCGATGCCGCGGTCGGTGGCGAGCACGCGCGCCTGCGGCTTGATCTCCTGGGCGGCGAACACACCGCGGACGGGGGCGAGGTGGGGGTCGCGGTTGAGCAGCTCGAGATAGCGGGTCAGCTGCTCGACGCCGTCGATGTCGCCCCGGCGCTTGATCTCGACGGCCACGGTGCCGCCGGCGGGGTCCTTGGCCAGGATGTCGACCGGACCGATCGCGGTCGGGTACTCGCGCCGCACCAGCGTGTGGCCGGTGCCCAGCAGGATGATCTGCGCCGCGAGGAGCTCCTGCAGGTGCGCCTCGACGCCGTCCTTCACCAGGCCAGGATCCACGCCGAGGTCGTGCGCGGAGTCGCTCTGGACCTCGTGCAGCTCGATCTCGAGCCGGTCGTCGGACTTCTGGTGCTGCACGGTCCAGACCTGGGTCACGCCACGCGCGGCGGCCTCCTCGGACGGCTCCAGCACCGCGAGCGAGCACGGCGGGCTCATCCAGTTCAGCGGCTTGTACGACCCGCCGTCGGAGTGCAGCAGCACGCTGCCGTCGGCCTTCACGACGAGGAGCCGCGTGGCCAGGGGCAGGTGGGCGTTGAGTCGACCGCTGTAGCGCGCCGAGCAGGAGGCGACGACGAGGCGCACGGGATCCGCTTTCGGGAGGGACTAGGTGACCGAGTTGACGCGCGAGGGCGTCGCCTCGATCCAGGACGTCAGGCCGGTGTAGGCCTCGGCGCTCAGCAGGAGATAGAAGTCGTGGTCGGTCCGGCAGGTCGCGACGACGAGCTGGTCACCGGACGCGCCGTCCGGGTTCTGCCAGCGGCGCTCGACGACGCTCAGGCCGACGCGGTTCCAGCGGATGCGGGGCCGGGGCGCCAGCGACCAGCGGCTCCAGAAGTAGAGCTTGGCGGACCCGTACTGCGCGACGCCGGTGGTCCACGGTCCCTGGGGCGTCTTCGACACCCAGCAGTGGAACGAGCCGACGCGGCGGTCCAGCGTGTGAACCCGGGACAACCAGAGCAGAACGGTCACCACGGCGAGCAGAGCAGCCCCGAGCATCAGCGCGACGACCACCCCGCTCACCGTGGACTGGACCTCAGTGCGCCGTGGTCGTCGCGGGGCGAGAGCCCGACACGGCGTCGTCGACGACGATCGTCAGGTGGTTGGAGTCGAACGAGAGGAACCCGCCCTCGACCTGCCAGCGCTCGGGCTGTGCACCGCGCTCCGGGAACACCCGGACCTCGCCGGGCTGCAGCACGGAGAGCACGGGCTCGTGCCCGGCCAGGATGCCGATCTCGCCCTCGCCGGCCTTCGCCGACACCGGGGGCGCGCCCCCCCCCCCCCCCCCCCCCCGCGGGCGTCTCAGACGCCGTAGTCCTTCTGGATGCGGGCCCAGTTGCGCTCGAGGTCCTCGAGGCCGCCGATGTTGAAGAACGCCTGCTCGGCCATGTGGTCGAACTCGCCGTCGGCGATCTTGCCGAAGGCCTCGACGGTCTCGCTCAGCGGGACCGTCGAACCGACGACACCGGTGAACTTCTCGGCCATGTACGTGTTCTGCGAGAGGAACTGCTGGATGCGGCGGGCACGGGCCACGACCGTCTTGTCCTCCTCCGACAGCTCGTCGACACCGAGGATCGCGATGATGTCCTGGAGCTCCTTGTTGCGCTGCAGGATCGACTTCACGCGGGTCGCGGCGTCGTAGTGCGCCTGGCCGACGTACCGCGGGTCGAGGATCCGGCTGGTGGAGGTCAGCGGGTCGACGGCGGGGTACAGACCGCGGGAGGCGATCTCACGCGAGAGCTCGGTCGTGGCGTCCAGGTGCGCGAACGTCGTGGCCGGGGCCGGGTCGGTGTAGTCGTCGGCGGGCACGTAGATCGCCTGCAGCGAGGTGATCGAGTGGCCACGCGTCGAGGTGATGCGCTCCTGCAGGAGGCCCATCTCGTCGGCGAGGTTCGGCTGGTAGCCGACGGCGGACGGCATGCGGCCGAGCAGCGTCGAGACCTCGGAACCGGCCTGCGTGAACCGGAAGATGTTGTCGATGAAGAGCAGCACGTCCTGCTTCTGCACGTCGCGGAAGTACTCCGCCATCGTCAACGCGGACAGGGCGACGCGCAGACGCGTGCCCGGCGGCTCGTCCATCTGGCCGAAGACGAGCGCCGTCTTGTCGAAGACGCCGGCCTCCTCCATCTCGACGATGAGGTCGTTGCCCTCACGGGTGCGCTCGCCGACACCGGCGAACACCGACACACCACCGTGGTTGAGCGCGACGCGCTGGATCATCTCCTGGATGAGGACCGTCTTGCCGACGCCCGCACCACCGAACAGACCGATCTTCCCGCCGAGCACGTACGGCGTGAGCAGGTCGATGACCTTGATGCCGGTCTCGAACATCTGCGTCTTGCTCTCGAGCTGGTCGAAGGCCGGGGGCGTGCGGTGGATGGGCCAGCGCTCCGTGACCTCGAACTTCTCGCCCTCCTTGAGGTTGAGCACCTCGCCGATGACGTTGAAGACGTGACCCTTGGTGATGTCGCCGACCGGGACGCTGATCGCCTCGCCGGTGTCGCGCACGAGCGCGCCACGGACCAGGCCGTCGGTCGGCTTCAGCGCGATGGCGCGCACGAGCGAGTCACCGAGGTGCTGCGCGACCTCGAGCGTCATCTCGACGCCGCCTTCGGCCTCGCCCTCGCCCTGCGCCGAGAGGTCGATGGTGACCTTGAGCGCGTTGTAGATGTCGGGGATCTGGTCCGACGGGAACTCGATGTCGACGACCGGGCCGATGACCCGGGCGACGCGGCCCACGCCGGGACCGGAGGCGTGCTCGACGGCAGCTTCGGTGGTGGTGGCAGTCATGTTCTTCTCCGGTTGGAAAGGGTTTTCGTGGGATCAGCCGGCGAGCGCGTCGGCGCCCGACACGATCTCGCTGATCTCTTGCGTGATCTCGGCCTGGCGGGCCTGGTTGGCGAGCCGGGTGTACATGCGCACCAGGTCCTCCGCGTTCTCGGTGGCGGTGTGCATCGCACGCTGGCGCGCGGCCAGCTCGGACGCCGCGGCCTGCAGCAGGCAGGTGTAGATGCGGCTGCGCACGTACCGCGGCAGCAGGGCGTCCAGGACGTCCTCCGGCGACGGCTCGAACTCGTACAGCGGCGTGATCTCGTGATCGCCGACCGGCTCGACGCCGTCGACGACCTCGAGGGGCAGCAGCCGGATGACGCGCGGGGTCTGCGTGACCATGTTCTTGAAGTGCGTGAACACGACGTGCAGCTCCGAGACGCCGCCCTGGTCTGCCGGCGCACCGAACGCCGTCAGCAGGGCGTCCGCGATCTCGTCCGCGGTGTCGATCGAGGGAGCGTCCGAGTTGCCGGTCCACTGCCCCGCGAGCTCACGGCTACGGAACGCGTAGTACGAGACGGCGCGGCGGCCGGTCGCGTACACGACCGGCTCCTTGCCCGCCTCGGTGAGCCGGCCGATGAGGCGCTCGGCCTCCCGGATGACGCTCGCCGAGTAGGCGCCGGCCATGCCGCGGTCCGAGGTCACGACGAGCACCGCCACGCGGTTGGTGTCCGTGCGCTCCGTGAGCAGCGGGTGCGACACGTTGGAGTGCGTCGCCACCGCCGAGACCGCCCGGGTCAGCGCGCGCGAGTACGGCGTCGAGGCCGTCACTCGGGCGCGTGCCTTCCCGATGCGCGAGGCAGCGATGAGCTCCATCGCGCGGAAGATCTTCTTCAGCGACTGTGTCGACCGGATCCGCTGCCGGTAGACGCGCTGCTGACCTGCCACGGTCAGCCCTTCTTCTGCCGGACGATCTGCTCCTGCTCGACATCCACCTCGGCGCCGTCGTCGACCGAGCCGACGAGCGTGGAGCCGTCACCCACGAGGAAGCCGTTGCGGAACTCGTCGATCGCCGCGCCGAGGGCCTCCTCCGTCGCGTCGTCCAGCTTGCCGGACGAGGCGATGGTGCCCAGGACGTCGGTGTTGCGACGCAGGTGGTCGAGCAGCTCGCTCTCGAACCGGCGCACGTCGGCCAGCGGGACGTCGTCCAGCTTGCCCTTGGTGCCGGCCCAGATCGACGCGACCTGGTCCTCGACCGGGTACGGCGAGTACTGGGCCTGCTTGAGCAGCTCCATCAGGCGCGCACCACGGGTCAGCTGCGCACGGGACGCGGCGTCGAGGTCCGAGGCGAACATGGCGAACGCCTCGAGCGAGCGGAACTGCGCCAGGTCGAGCTTCAGCGTGCCGGAGACCTGCTTCATCGCCTTGACCTGGGCGGCACCACCGACGCGGGACACCGAGATGCCGACGTCGACGGCGGGGCGCTGGTCGGCGTTGAACAGGTCCGACTGCAGGAAGATCTGGCCGTCGGTGATCGAGATGACGTTGGTCGGGATGTACGCCGAGACGTCGTTGGCCTTGGTCTCGATGACCGGCAGACCCGTCATCGAGCCGGCACCCAGCTCGTCGGAGAGCTTGGCACAACGCTCGAGCAGACGGGAGTGCAGGTAGAAGACGTCACCCGGGTACGCCTCGCGGCCCGGCGGGCGGCGCAGCAGCAGCGACACGGCGCGGTACGCCTCGGCCTGCTTCGACAGGTCGTCGAACACGATGAGGACGTGCTTGCCCTGGTACATCCAGTGCTGGCCGATGGCCGAGCCGGTGTACGGGGCGAGGTACTTGAAGCCGGCCGGGTCGGACGCCGGGGCCGCGACGATCGTCGTGTACTCCAGGGCGCCGGCCTCCTCCAGGGCGCCGCGGACGGCGGCGATGGTGGAGCCCTTCTGACCGATGGCGACGTAGATGCAGCGGACCTGCTTGGTCGCGTCGCCCGTCTCCCAGTTGGCCTTCTGGTTGATGATCGTGTCGATCGCGATCGCCGTCTTGCCGGTCTGGCGGTCGCCGATGATGAGCTGGCGCTGGCCGCGGCCGATCGGGATCATCGCGTCGATGGCCTTGAGGCCGGTCTGCAGCGGCTCGTGCACGCTCTTGCGGTGCATGACGCCGGGGGCCTGCAGCTCGAGCGCGCGGCGACCTTCGGTCACGAGCTCGCCCAGACCGTCGATCGGCTGGCCCAGCGGGTCCACGACGCGGCCGAGGTAGCCGTCGCCGATGGGGACCGAGAGGACCTCGCCCGTGCGGCGGACCTCCTGGCCCTCCTCGATGCCCGTGAACTCACCCAGGACGACGACGCCGATCGTGCGGACGTCGAGGTTGAGCGCGAGGCCGAGCGTGCCGTCCTCGAAGCGGAGCAGCTCGTTCGCCATCGCGCCGGGCAGACCTTCGACCTGCGCGATGCCGTCGGCCGTCAGCGTCACGCGGCCGACCTCTTCGGTCACCACGCCGCTCGGCTCGTAGGACTTCACGAAGCTGTCCAGCGCGGCCCGGATCTCGTCCGGCCGGATCGTCAGCTCAGCCATTGCTCTTCTCCTGTCGTGACCACGCGGTGCGCGGTCGTACGTTCGTTCACGTCGTTCGATGGGCCGGCCTGGGGCCGATACTCAGCTGGCAAGTCGTCGTCGTGCGTCGGCGAGCCGCGCGAGCACGGTCGAGTCGACCACGTCCGCCCCCACCTGGATGCGCAGGCCGCCGAGGATCTCGGGGTCCACGGTCACGTTGAGCTGCAGGTCACGGCCGTAGGCCTGCTGCAGGATCGAGCCGAGTCGGTCCATCTGCGCCTGCGACAGCTCGCTGCCGGAGGTCACGGAGGCCACGAGGCGCTGGCGACGCTCTGCGGCCAGCTCGGCCACGTCGCCGAGCGTGGCGACGAACCGCTTGCCGCGGGGCGAGGCGGTCGCCCGCCGCGCCACCTGCAGCGTCGCGTCGGTCACCTTGCCCTCGAGCAGGTTGTCGACGAGCTTCACGCGGTTCTCGCGCGTGCCCCGCGGGTCGAACAGAGCCGAGCGCACCTCGCGCTGGCCGACGAGCGACCGCGTGATGCGGAACAGCTCGTCCTCGACCCGCTCGAGCTCGTTGCTCGCCTCGGCGGACGCCAGGACGGCGTCGAAGCCGAGCTGCTCGACGGCGTCGGCCAGGTCCTCCTCGGAGGTCCATCGCGCGCTCACCAGGTCGGAGACCGCCGCGACGACACGCTCGTCCAAGCTCGCCAGGACGGAGCGGACCAGGCCCGTCTTCGCGTCCGCGGGCAGCGCGGGGTCGGACAGGGTGCGCCGCAGCGAACCCGAGGAGTCCAGGGCGTCGACGACGGCGAACAGCTGCTCGCCGAGCTCGGCCGCCTGCTTGCCCGCGGCGGTCAGGACCGGCGCGAACCGCTCCTGTGCCGCCGTGAGCGAAGCGAGACTCGTTCCGCGCATCAGTTCTCCTTGGCCGCAGAGGTAGCGGCAGTAGAGGCCTCGAGGTCCGCGAGGAAGCGGTCGACCACGCGCGACTGGCGGGCCGTGTCCTCGAGGGACTCCCCGACGATCTTGGACGCGAGCTCGGTGGCGAGCGCCCCGACGTCGGCGCGCAGCGAGACGGCCGCCTGCTGGCGCTCCGCCTCGATCTGACGCTGAGCCGTCTCGACCGTGCGTGCCGCGTCCGCGGTCGCCTTCGCCTTGATCTCGGCGGAGATCGCGCCACCCTCGACGCGAGCTGCCTCCTTGATGCGGGCTGCCTCGGTGCGTGCGTCGGCGAGCTGCTGCTCGTACTCGGCGCGCAGCGCGGCCGCCTCGGCCTGTGCGACCTCGGCGTGCTGCAGACCGCCCTCGATCTTCTCCGCGCGCTCGTCGAGGATCGCCTGGAACTTCGGCAGCGCGTACTTCATGAACACGAGGAAGATGATGACGACGATGACGAGCGACCAGACGATGTCGTACGTCTCGGGCAGGAGCGGGTTCAGCTCCTCGGTGTCGGTTGTCTCCGCCACGCTCTGCGCGGCAGCGACGAGCGTCGAGGTGATCACTTCAAGAAGAAGGGCGTGGCGATCGCGAGGAGCGCCAGGATCTCGATGAACGCCAGGCCGATGAACATCGTCGAACGGAGCTGGCCGGACATCTCAGGCTGGCGGGCCATGCCCTCGATCGTCTTGCCGAACAGGATGCCGAGGCCGATGCCGGGGCCGATGGCCGCCAGACCGTATCCGACGAGTGCGAGGCCGGTGATTTCCACTGGATCTGGTTCCTTTCATCTGCGCGCCGCTCGGCGCGTCCGTTACGGGGCGACGGTCCGGGATCAGCCCGTCGCTGGGAGTGCGTCGATCAGTGCTCTTCGGAGATCGACATCTGCAGGTAGACGGCGGTGAGGATCGAGAACACGTACGCCTGGAGCAGCGCGACGAAGACCTCGAGCAGGAAGAACGCGAACCCGGCGACGAAGGTCACGGCGCCGAACAGCTTGAGCCCGTTGGAGGCCTCGAAGAACAGGAACGAGGTCGCCGCGAAGCACAGGGCGAGCAGGAGGTGGCCGGCCATCATGTTGGCCAGGAGCCGGATGACGAGGGTTGCCGGGCGCAGCAGGAAGACCTGCAGGAACTCGACGGGCGTCAGCAGGAAGTAGATCGGCCACGGGACGCCGGGCGGGAAGAGGCTGTGCTTGAGGTACCCGCCGACGCCGAACTTCTTGACGCCCTGGCTCAGGTACATGAAGTAGACCCACAGCGCGAAGATGATCGGCAGGCCGATCACCGAGGTCCCCGCGATGTTGAGGAACGGGATCACGCCGGTGATGTTGAAGAAGAAGACGGCGAAGAAGATCGTCGTGATCATCGGGACGTACTTCTTGCCGTCCTTCTCACCGAGGATCTCGAACGCGATCTGCGTCCGGCAGAAGTCGAGCCCCATCTCCAGCGCGCTCTGGAAGCGACCCGGGACGAGCTTCGCGCGACGGGCCCCGATGACGAAGATCACCAGGAACACGATGACGGCGATGAAGCGGACCAGGATGATCCGGTTGATCTCGAACGGCGTGCCCTCGAACCAGATGGCCGGCGGGAAGAAGTCAGCGAGCGAAGGCGGGTGAAAGCCACCGCTGCCGTCATCCGCGGCAAGCGGCAGGATCGTCGCAAGGCTGGACAGGGCGGTCTCCTGGTGGTCGTGTGCTCCGCGCCGGCCGCATCAGTGCGGGCACAGGCACGGCGCCGGGCCGTCGTGGATGGGGTGAAGCCTAACCTATGAAGTTGCTTGGTCCGGACCCGGGCCGGGGCCGCCGGAGGGCTTCTGGACGCCCGTCTGGGCGGGCTGCTCGTCGAAGTAGGTGATGCGTCCGCGCTGCACCGCGCGGGCGTCCAGGATCGCCGAGCCGATGACCCCGACCATGAGGACGACCGCCAGCACCTGGGGGTTGTAGAAGTCCAGGTGGCGGATCGAGGCGAGCACGACGATGACCACGATGATCTTGCCCAGCCAGGCCCCCATGAGCACCGCGAGCATCGTCGTGGGGTTGGAGCGCGAGGTGCGCCAGACCGAGATCACGGTGGTGCCCGAGAAGATCAGCGCGACCAGCACCCCGATGAGCGCGCCCCAGACGCCGGCCATCCCGTCGACGAGGTAGCCGACGACCACGCCGACCACGGTGAGGACGCCGAGGAGCACGAACATGTCGCGCAGGGCCTGACGGAAGACCCGGTCGGCGGCTGAAGGGAGCGCGGGCGGGCTGGGTGTCGTGGGCACGGTCACGGCGTGGGCTCCAGGTGCGGGGTGGCCGCCCGGCCGCGCAGCGGTCCGAGCGTGAGGATCGTGGCGACGACGACGGCGCCGCCGAACAGCAGCAGGACGGTCGTCGTCGACCACAGGTACAGGGCGGCGACGCCGAACGCGAAGACGGCCGTCCAGACGTACATGATCGCCACCGCGCGACGGTGCGAGTGGCCGAGCTGGAGCAACCGGTGGTGCAGGTGCATGCGGTCGGGGTGGAACGGTGACTTGCCCTTGCCGACGCGGCGGACGATCGCGAGCCCCATGTCGAGCAGCGGGAGCAGCAGCACCGCGAACGGCAGGACCATGGGCAGGAACGCGGGGAACCGCTGCCGCACGAGCACCTGCTCGGTCTGCCCGGTCACCACGATCGCGGCCGCCGAGAACACGAAGCCGAGCAGCATCGCGCCCGAGTCACCCATGAAGATGCGCGCCGGGTAGAGGTTGTGCGGGAGGAAGCCGACGCAGGCACCCACCAGCACGATGAGGACCAGGGCTGCCAGGCTGGCGTTGGCGTAGGTGGTGCCGGAGTTGACGTCGCGCGTCAGCAGGTACGCGTACAGGAAGAACGCCGTCCCCCCGATCGCCAGCACCCCGGCGGCCAGCCCGTCGAGTCCGTCGACGAAGTTCACCGCGTTCATGGCGATGACGACCGTCAGGACCGTGAGGAACGTCCACATCGCCTGCGACCCGACGAGCTGCTGCCCGCCCATCGGGAGCTGGTAGATCAGCACGCCCTGCCACACCAGGAATCCGGCGGCGAGCACCTGACCCATGAGCTTGGTGAGCCAGTCCAGGTCCCAGATGTCGTCGGCCACCCCGAGCGCGCAGACCATGGCCGCGCCGCCAACGATGCCGATGAGCGGCCGCGGGTTGGCGTACACGCTCTCCAGGAACGGCAGCCGGCTGGCCATGACGACTGCGACGAGGATGCCCGCGAACATCGCCATGCCGCCCAGCCGCGGCGTCGGGATCGCGTGCACGTCCCTCTCGCGGACCGCGGTGATGGCGCCCCAGCGGAGCGCGAACCAGCGGGCCAGGGGCGTGGTCAGGTAGGCGACCGTGGCCGCGATGAACATGACGAGCAGGTAGACCCTCACGAAGCGGGCTCCTCCACGTCCGCGATCTCCCGCAGCTGCTCGAGGCTGATCGCGCCCGCGCGGACGAGGCGCAGCGTCTCCCCCGTCGCGTCGACGATGGTCGAGGCCACCTGGCCGGGCGCGTCGCCGGCGTCGAGGTAGACCGACACCGCGTCGCCGAGCTGCTCGTACGCGCCCTCGGCGCTGACGGCGGCCGGGTTGCCCGTCGTGTTCGCGCTGGAGACGGCCAGCGGGCCCGTCCGCCTGAGCAGCGCGAGCGCCGTGGGGTGGTCCGGCACGCGCAGCGCGACCGTGCCGTGCGTCTCGCCGAGGTCCCAGGCGAGCGACGGCTGCGCGTGCACGATGAGCGTGAGCCCGCCCGGCCAGAACTGCGTCGCCAGGGCGCGCGCGCCCACGGGCACATTGATCGCGAGGCCGTCGAGCGTGGCCACGTCCGCGATGAGGACCGGCGGCGGCATGTGCCGGCCACGGCCCTTGGCGTCCAGGAGCGCCTGCACCGCGGGCGGCGTGAAGGCGTCGGCACCGATCCCGTAGACCGTGTCGGTGGGCAGGACGATCAGGCCGCCGCGCGAGACCACGTTGACCGCCTCGTCGATCGCGGGCCCCCAGGTCGCGGGGTCGCTCGCCGACGTGATGCGCTGGTTCACGGCGCCGAGTCTGTCACGAGAGGGTGAGAGTTCCGGCGCGCGACCAGCATCCGGGGGCGTCCCGTGAGGTCGTCGCGCGACTCGATCTGCTCGAACGCGCCCGTGGCAAGCGCGTCCGCGCGGGCCGCCGCGTCCTGGACCTCGGCGTGCTCCATGACGAGCAGACCGCCGGTCCTGAGCAGCCGGGCGGCGGCCCGCAGGACCGCTCGCGGGACCTCGAGGCCGTCCAGCCCGCCGCCGTAGAGCGCGAGGTCGGGGTCGTGGTCGCGGACCTCGGGCTCCACCGGCTCGGCGTCGGGCGGGATGTACGGCGGATTGGCGACGAGGACGTCGACGGTTCCGTCCAGGCTCCGCAGCAGCGTCGGGTCGGCGACGTCGCCATGCACGACCGTCAGGTTCGTCGCGCCGTTGCGGACAGCGTTCTTCCTGGTCAGGGCGACGGCCTCGGGCGAGAGGTCGACCGCGACGACGGTCGCGCCCGGCACCTCCGTCGCGACCGAGATGGCGATGCCGCCCGCGCCGCAGCAGAGGTCGACGACGAGCGGGGCCGCCAGGCGCGCGGCGTCGTCGATCGCGACCTGCGCCACGACCTCGGTCTCCGGGCGCGGTACGAAGACGCCGGGCTCGACACCGAGGGTCAGGTAGCGGAAGCCCGTCGAGCCGACCAGGTGCTGCAGGGGCTCGCGCTGCCGACGGCGCTCGACCAGGCCGGCGTACGTCTGGGCGAAACCGTCCGGGACGGGTGGCGCGACGACGAGCTCGAGGCGTTCGATGCCGAGGACGTGCGCGGCCAGCGCGGTGGCGTCGTGGCGGGGGGACGGGACGCCCGCCTCGTCGAGAAGGCGGGTCGCGCCCTCGACGAGGTCACGCATGGACGGCGTGCTCACGCGTCCCCCGCCGCCGCCAGACGCGCTGCCTCGTCGGCGTCGATCGCCGACTGCACCACGGGGGCGAGGTCGCCGCCGAGGACGGCATCGAGGTTGTACGCCTTGTACCCGGTGCGGTGGTCGGCGATCCGGTTCTCCGGGAAGTTGTACGTGCGGATGCGCTCCGAGCGGTCGACCGTGCGGACCTGGCTCCGACGAGCCTCGCTCGCGGCGGCCGCGGCCTCCTCCTGGCGGGCGGCCAGGATGCGGGCGCGCAGCACGCGCATGCCCTGCTCGCGGTTCTGCAGCTGCGACTTCTCGTTCTGCATCGAGACGACGATGCCGGTCGGCAGGTGCGTGATGCGGACCGCCGAGTCGGTGGTGTTGACCGACTGCCCGCCCGGGCCGGAAGACCGGTACACGTCGATGCGCAGGTCGTTCGGGTCGATCTCGACCTCGGCCTCGTCCTCCACCTCGGGGAACACGAGCACGCCGGCGGCCGACGTGTGGATGCGGCCCTGGCTCTCCGTCACTGGCACGCGCTGGACGCGGTGGACGCCGCCCTCGTACTTCAGGTGCGCCCAGACGCCGTCCTCCGGCAGAGGCGTCCCGCGGGACTTGATGGCGAGCTGCGCGTCCTTGTAGCCGCCGAGGTCCGAGTCCGTGGCGCCGAGCAGCTGCGTCGCCCAGCCCATCTTCTCGGCGTACCGCTGGTACATCCGCAGCAGGTCGGCGGCGAACAGCGCCGACTCCTCGCCGCCCTCCCCCGCCTTGACCTCGAGGATCACGTCGCGGGCGTCGTCGGGATCGCGCGGGATGAGGACCTCGCGCAGACGAGCGGCGGCGGCCGTCGCGGCCTGCTCCAGCCCGGGGAGCTCGGCGGCGAAGCCCTCGTCGACCTCCGCCAGCTCGCGGGCGGCCTCGGCGTCGTCGCTCGCGGCCTTCCACGCGGTGTACGCCTGCGCGACCTGACCCAGCTCGGCGTACCGGCGGCCCAGCTTGCGCGCGTTCGCGGCGTCGGCGTGGACGGCGGGGTCCGCCAGCTGCGCCTCGATCTGCGCGTGCTCGGCGAGCAGCGGCTCGGCGGCGGCGAATGCCTCGCTCATGGTGCTGGTGTCCTCTGGCTGATGGTTCTCCGACAACGACGCAGCGCCGGTGCCCGCGCGAACACTGCCATGGAGGGCAGTCGTCCGCGCCGGGCACCGGCGCTGCGGGGTTGCTAGTTGGCGGCCTTCTTGCCGTAGCGCGCCTCGAACCGGGCCACACGGCCGCCGGTGTCGAGGATCTTCTGCTTGCCCGTGTAGAACGGGTGGCAGGCGTTGCACACGTCGGCGTGGATCTTGCCGCTGGTCACCGTGGACTTCGTGGTGAACGTGTTGCCGCAGGTACAGGTGACCTCGGTGGTCACGTACTCAGGGTGGATGTCAGCCTTCATCAGTCAAATCTCCTCGCTGGGGTGTCTCCGGGTCCCGCACGCGATCGCGCGCAGGTGAACCGCAGACCAACAGAGCATTGTGCCAGAACAGCGGACCACCCGGAAATCATCCCGACAGCAGCGGGACATGACGCTGATCACTCGCCGAGCCGCGGGGCGGGGTCGCCGCCCGGGGTCCGTCGCCGGGGTTGGCAGGGGGAGGTGGCCCGTGGGGCCGTCAGAACTGTTGGGCGTCCAGGCGGGCCTTCTCGGCCTCGATGTCGAACTCGGCGCGCGGCCATCCGAGGTGCAGGCCCTCGACGGCGTTGCGCAGCAGGCGCCCGACCGCCAGCCGGGCGTACCACTTGTTGTCCGCGGGGACCGCGTACCAGGGCGCGACGTCGGTGCTCGTGCGGTCGAGGACCGCCTGGTAGGCCTCCTGGTAGAGCGGCCACTTGGCGCGCTCGTCGACGTCGCCGGGGTTGTACTTCCAGTACTTGTCGGGGCGCTCCAGCCGCTCGCGCAGGCGCGCCTTCTGCTCGGCCGGCGAGACCAGGAGCGCGACCTTGACGATGACGGTGCCGGCCTCGGTGACCTCGCGCTCGAAGGCGTTGATCTCGTCGTACCGCGGCTCCCAGACCTCCGGCGGGACCAGCTCGTTCACGCGGACCACCAGCACGTCCTCGTAGTGCGACCGGTCGAACACGCCGATGCGGCCGCCCGCCGGCAGCGCCTCGCGGATCCGCTGGAGGTAGTGCTGCTTGCGCTCCTTGTCCGTCGGGACGCCGAACGACTTCAGCTGGACACCCTGCGGGTCGACGAGGCCGAGGACGTGCCGGACGATCCCGCCCTTGCCCGCGGTGTCCATGCCCTGCAGGACCAGCAGGACCGAGCGGGTGCCGCCGGCGCGACCGTGCGCGAACAGCCGCTCCTGCGCGTCGCTGAGGTGCTCGCCGTCCGAGTCGAGCCGCTTGAGCGCCGCCGACTCGCCGTGCTCCCAGCCGGGCGTCGCCGCCAGGTCCGCGGTCGCCAGGTCGAAGCCCGGCACCACCCGCAGGGCCTCCTCGGGCGGTGTGGTCCACGACTTCGCCATCGATGCCTCCAGGTACGCGACGGTGCGACCTCTGCACGCTAGCGGCCTGTCGACGCCCCCGCCGTCCGTGACCGCCCGGACGCACGAAGGCCCCGCGCGCCCCACGGGGCGCGGGGGGCCTTCGTCGGCGGGCGAGGTGCTACTCGCCGCCGGGGGTGGTCTTCTGGACCTGAAGGAGGAACTCGACGTTCGACTTGGTCTCGCGCAGCTTGCCGATCAGCAGCTCGATGGCCTGGGTCTGGTCGAGGGCGCCCATCACGCGACGCAGCTTGTAGATGATCTTCAGCTCGTCGTTCGCCATGAGGATCTCCTCGCGGCGCGTGCCGGACGCGTTGACGTCCACCGCCGGGAAGATGCGCTTGTCGGCGAGGCCGCGGGAGAGCCGGAGCTCCATGTTCCCGGTGCCCTTGAACTCCTCGAAGATGACCTCGTCCATCTTGGAGCCGGTCTCGACGAGCGCCGAGGCGAGGATCGTGAGCGAGCCACCGTTCTCGATGTTGCGCGCGGCACCGAAGAAGCGCTTGGGCGGGTAGAGCGCCGAGGCGTCGACACCACCGGACAGGATGCGCCCGGACGCCGGGGCGGCCAGGTTGTAGGCCCGCGACAGACGCGTCAGCGAGTCGAGGAGCACCACGACGTCCTGGCCCAGCTCGACCAGCCGCTTCGCGCGCTCGATGGCGAGCTCGGCGACGATCGTGTGGTCGGAGGCGGGGCGGTCGAAGGTCGAGGCGATGACCTCGCCCTTGACCGTGCGCTCCATGTCCGTGACCTCTTCGGGGCGCTCGTCGACGAGCACGACCATGAGGTGGACCTCGGGGTTGTTGGTCGTGATCGCGTTGGCGATCTGCTGCATGATGATCGTCTTGCCCGCCTTGGGGGGCGCGACGATGAGGCCGCGCTGGCCCTTGCCGATGGGCGCGACGATGTCGATCACGCGGGCGGAGAGCTTCGTCTGCTCGGTCTCCAGGCGCAGGCGCTCCTGCGGGTAGAGCGGCGTCAGCTTGCTGAACTCGGGGCGGTTCTTGGCCGCGTCCGGCTCGGCGCCGTTGATCGAGTCGAGGCGGACCAGCGCGTTGAACTTGCTGGGCCGGTTGCCCTGCGGCGGCTGCTGCTGCTCGCCCTCGCGGGGCTGTCGGATCGCGCCGGTGACGGCGTCGCCGCGGCGCAGGCCGTAGCGCTTGACCTGGTTGAGCGAGACGTACACGTCCGCGGCGCTGGGCAGGTAGCCCGTCGTGCGCACGAACGCGTAGCTGTCCATCAGGTCGAGGATGCCGGCGACGGGAAGCAGGACGTCGTCGTCGCTGACCTCGATGTCGTCGAGACCGGCGAGCTCGCCCGGGCCCGGACGGCGCGTGCCGCGGCCCTTGCGGTCACGGTCGCGGTCGCGGTACCGGTCGCGCGAGCGCCGACGACGACCGCCGCGCTCCTCGCCGTCCTCGCCGTCCTGGAACTCGCGACGCGGCTGCGTGCCCTGCTGGGCCCCCTGCTGCGTGCCGCCCTGCTGACGGTTCTGCTGGGCGCCCTGCTGACGCTCCTGCTGCGGCTGGCCGTTCTGCTGGCCGTTGGACTGCTGGCGGTCCTGCTGCGGCTGGCCGCCCTGCGCAGCGGCGTCCTCGCCGCCCTGCGGGGCACCGGCGCCACGGCCCGAGCGGCGCGAACGGCGCTCCCCCGTGACGGTGCCGACGGCGTCGGCCGCGCGGGCCGCCCGGTCGTCGACCGGCGCGAGCTTGGCGTCCAGCGCGGCCTCGAGGCCGGCCAGCGCGTCACCCTTCGGCGCGTCGTTGCGCGGGGCACGCTCGGTCTGCACCGGGACGTCGAGCTCGAGCTGCGCGGCCTTGGTGCGCGGCGCGCGAGCGGCCCGGGCGGGCGGCTCGGCGACGACCGTGCTCGCGCTGCTCTCCGAGCGGCGCGGCTCCAGTGCCTGGGGGCGCGAGCCCCCGCGTGCGTCCGAGATGGCCTGGACGAGGTCGCCCTTGCGCATCTTGGAGGTGCCCTTGACGCCCAGCTCGGACGCCATCGCCTGCAGCTCGGGCAGGCGGAGCGCCGAGATGGCGCCGCGGGCGGACCCGCCGGACGTGCTCACGGCGGGTTCGATGATGTCTGTCACGAAGGACCCTTCCCCTCGTCGGTGGCCGGGACCCGTTGGTTCGGGGATCGGCCGACGTCCGGTCGTGATGACCAAGACGGTGGTGGAGCCGCACACGCTGCGTACGACGACGTCTGCGCGCGATGGGCTGGATCGTTCCCGGGTCGTCGACTCTTCTTCGGCACCCGGTCAAGAACGACGCGGGTTACCTGAGGACGAGGTCCGGGGAACGCATCGATGCTACCACTGTCGGCTGCTCCACCTTGACGACTGACCTACTCCGGCGTACTTCACCCGGTGGGTTCATCTGCTGGACGGGGAGACGAGCTCGACGGTCGCTCCGGCCCGGTCGACGGCGAGCGGCAGCACCTTCCAGCCGCCCATCGCACCGCCGAACGCGGCCGCGATCGCCTCGTCCGCGTCGGTCTGCACGAGGCCGTCGTCGAGACCGGTGCTGCGGGCGAGGACGAGGACCGTCGGGCCCGCGCCCGAGACCACCGCCGCCACCCCGCGCGAGCGCAGGAGGTCGACGAGCGCGAGCGAGTCGCGCATGACCGAGCGGCGGTACTCCTGGTGGAGGCGGTCCTCGGTGGCGGTCAGCAGCAGCTCGGGCCGGCGGCCCAGCGCCTCGACCAGCAGGGCCGCGCGCCCGGCCTGGAACGCTCCGTCGGCGTGCGGGATCGTGGCCGGGAGCACGCCGCGGGCGGCCTTCGTCGACAGGTGGGTCGGCGGGACGACGGCGATCGGCACGACCGACGGGTGCACGCTCAGCCCGATCGCGCGGAAGCCCGTCGCGTCCGTCCACGCCAGCGTCGCGCCGCCGAGCACCGCGGGAGCGGCGTTGTCGGGGTGGCCCTCGATGCTCGCCGCGAGGTCGATCACGACGTCGTCGGAGAGGGCCTCGGGCTCGGCGATCAGGCCGCGCGCGGCGACGATGCCCGCGACGACGGCGGCGGCCGACGAACCCAGCCCACGGCCGTGCGGGATGCGGTTGTGGCAGACGAGGTGCAGGCCGGTCTGCGGTGCGCCGACGTGGTCGAGGGCGGCCCGCAGCGAGCTGACCACGAGGTGCTGCTCGTCGTCGGGAACCTGTCCCGCGCCCTCCCCCGTGACCTCGACGCGCACGCCCGGCGAGCCGAGCGCGTGCACCTCGAGCTCGTCGGCGAGGTCGAGGGCGAGGCCGAGCGCGTCGAAGCCCGGCCCGAGGTTGGCGCTCGTGGCCGGGACGCGCACGCGGACGTGGTCCGCCCCCAGACGCACGCTCTCAGTCCAGGCTCAGGGCCGTGGCGATGGACACCACGTCCGACGTCACGCGCACGGGCACTACCTCGCCGCCGTCGGCGGTGCGCAGGGCCCACTGCGGGTCCTTCAGCCCGTGCCCGGTGACCGTGATGACGATCTGGGCGCCGGCCGGGACGCGGCCCTCGGCGGAGAGGGCCAGCAGCCCCGCGACGCCGGACGCGGAGGCCGGCTCGACGAAGATGCCGACCTCGGCCGACAGGATGCGGTGGGCGGCGAGGATCTGCTCGTCGGTGACGGCCTCGATGAGCCCGCCGGAGACGTCGCGCGCCTCCTCGGCCTGCTGCCAGGACGCGGGGTTGCCGATCCGGATGGCCGTGGCGATCGTCTCGGGCTGGTCGATCGGGTAGCCGCGGACGATCGGGGCGGCGCCGTCGGCCTGGAAGCCCCACATGATCGGCGTCCGCGTGGCCGGACCCGACTCCGCGTACTCGCGGTAGCCCTTCCAGTAGGCGGTGATGTTGCCGGCGTTGCCGACCGGCAGGACGTGGATGTCGGGGGCGTCGCCGAGGGCGTCGACGATCTCGAACGCCGCCGTCTTCTGGCCCTCGATCCGGTCGGGGTTCACCGAGTTCACCAGCTCGACGGGATACGCCTCGGCGAGCTTGCGCGCGGCGACCAGGCAGTCGTCGAAGTTGCCGTCGACCTGCAGGAGGGTCGCCCCGTGCGCGACGGCCTGGCTGAGCTTGCCCATCGCGATCTTGCCGTCCGGGACGAGCACGGCGCAGACCATGCCGGCGCGCGTGGCGTAGGCGGCCGCCGACGCGCTCGTGTTGCCGGTCGAGGCGCACACGACGGCCTTGGCGCCCCGGGCCGCGGCCGCGGACATCGCGGTCGTCATGCCGCGGTCCTTGAACGACCCGGTCGGGTTCATGCCCTCGACCTTGATGTGCACCTCGGCGCCGGTCGCCTGCGAGAGCGTGGGCGAGAAGACGAGCGGCGTGCCGCCCTCGCCGAGGCTGACGACGTGCGTCTGGACGTGCGCGGGCAGGCGTTCGGCGTACTCGGCGATCACGCCGCGCCACTGGTGGGCCATCAGGATCCTTCGACTCGGAGGACGGAGACGACGCGCTGGACGACGTCGAGACGCTCGATGGCCTCGAGCGTGGCGCGCTGGGCATGGTCGGGGGCCGCGTGCGTGGTGATGACGAGGTGCGCGACGTCGGTGTCCACCTCGTTGAGCGGGGACTGCCGCACCGTCTCGATCGAGACCTGGTGGTCGGCGAGGGCCGCCGCGACCTGGGCGAGGACGCCCGGGCGGTCCGACACGTCCAGACGCAGCTGGTAGCGCGTGCGGGCTTGGTCGGCGGGGAGCACCGGCAGCTCCGCGTACCACGACTCGACCGGCCCGCGGCCGCCGAGCACGCGGTGCCGGGCGACCGAGACGACGTCGCCGAGCACGGCCGACGCGGTCGGCTGCCCGCCGGCGCCGCGACCGTAGAACATGAGCTCACCGGCGGCCTCGGCCTCGACGAAGACCGCGTTGTACGCGCCGCGGACGCCCGCGAGCGGGTGCTGCGACGGGACCAGGGCCGGGTGCACGCGCACCTGGACGCCGCCGACTCCGCGCTCGGCGATCGCCAGCAGCTTGATGACGTACCCGGTCCGCTCGGCCCACAGGACGTCGTCGGCGGTGATGCTCGTGATCCCCTGCCGGTCGACGTCGTCCAGCGACACCCGCGTGTGGAACGCGAGCGACGCGAGGATCGCGGCCTTGGCGGCTGCGTCGAAACCCTCGACGTCCGCGGTCGGGTCGGCCTCGGCGTACCCCAGCGCCTGGGCCTGCTTGACGGCCTGCTCGAAGTCGAGGCCCTCGGAGGCCATCTTGTCGAGCACGTAGTTGGTGGTGCCGTTCACGATGCCGAGCACGCGCTTGACGGTGTCTCCGGCCAGCGACTCCCGCACCGGGCGAACGATCGGGATGGCGCCGGCGACGGCCGCCTCGAAGTAGAGGTCGACACCGGCCTCGTCGGCCGCGGCGTAGAGGGTCGGACCGTCCTGGGCGAGGAGCGCCTTGTTGGCGGTGACCACGGACGCGCCCGAGGCGATCGCCCGCAGCAGCAGGGAGCGGGCCGGCTCGATGCCACCCATGAGCTCGACGACGACGTCCGCCTTCTCGACGAGCCCCTCGGCGTCGGTGGTCAGCAGCGCGGTGTCGACGACCGCGTCGCGCTCGACCTCGAGGTTGCGGACCGCGACCCCGACCAGCTCGAGGCGGGTGCCGACCCGCGCTGCCAGGTCGTCCGCCTGCGTCGTCAGCAGCCGCACCACTTCCGTACCGACGACGCCGCAGCCCAGGACGGCGACGCGCAGGGGCTGGTGCGCGGGGACGGACGAGGACACGGGACGGCCTCCGGTCGATGGGTGGGCGACGGCGACCCCAGGATAGGGGCAGGCGTCAGCCCGGCCGGTCGGTGGCCAACGGGTGGAGAACCTGGCCCGGTGGCGGTCCGGTCAGCCCTGGTCGAGCGCGAGCAGGTCGTCCTCGGTCTCGCGACGGACGAGCACGCGGCTGGCGCCGCCCGACACCGCGATCACCGGCGGGCGCGGGACCTGGTTGTAGTTGGAGGCCATCGAGCGCCCGTAGGCCCCGGTCGCCGCGACCGCGAGCAGGTCGCCCGCACGGACGTCGCCGGGCAGCTGGACCTCGTGCACCACGATGTCGCCGGACTCGCAGTGCTTGCCGACGACGCGGGCGAGGACCGTCGGCTCCTGCGACGAGCGCCCGACGATCTCCGCGTGGTACTGGGCGCCGTAGAGGGCCGGGCGGATGTTGTCGCTCATGCCGCCGTCGATCGAGACGTAGGTACGGACGGAGCCGTCGTCGATGAGGACGGGCTTGACCGTGCCGACCGTGTAGAGGGTCAGGCCCGCGGGTCCGACGATCGCGCGACCGGGCTCGATGGAGAACCGCGGCAGCGGCGTGCCCGGGTCGTGCGCGCTCGCGGCGACCGAGGAGGCGATGTCCTTGGCGATGCGGTCGGGGTCGAGCGACACCTCCCCCGGCAGGTAGGCGATGCCGTAGCCGCCGCCGAGGTCGATCTCGTCGACGAGCACGCCGGTGCGCTCGGCGAGCTGCGCGCGCAGGGTGAGCACCGCCCGGGCCGCGACCTCGAAGCCGGACGGGTCGAGGATCTGCGAGCCGATGTGCGAGTGGACGCCGAGCAGCGTGAGCTCCGGGCGGGAGAGCACCTTGAGCAGCCCCTGCATCGCGGGGCTGTCCCCGGATGGCGCGTGGATCGACAGTCCGAACTTCTGGTCCTCGTGCGCGGTCGAGATGTACTCGTGGCCGCCCGCGTGCACGCCGGTGGTCACGCGGACCATCACGGGCGCCGGGTGCTCCACCGACGCCGCGTCGGCCACGCGGTCGATCTCCACGAGCGAGTCGACGATGAGCCGGCCGACGCCCGCGGACAGGGCGCGCGCGATCTCGTCGTCGGACTTGTTGTTGCCGTGCAGGCCGATGTCCGCGCCGGGGATGCCGGCGCGCAGGGCGATCGCGAGCTCGCCGCCCGTGGCGGTGTCGACGCGCAGACCCTCCTCGTGGACCCACCGCGCGACCGCGACGGAGAGGAACGCCTTGCCCGCGTAGTAGACGTCGACGCCCGCGCCGATCTCGGCGAACGCGGTCTCGAACGCACGCCGGTACCCGCGGGCACGCGCGCGCAGGTCGGCCTCGTCGACGACGTACGCCGGCGTCCCGAAGCCGTCGGCGAGCGCCTGGACGGACACCCCGCCGACCGACACGACGCCGGCGGCGGACCGGGAGAACCCGGTCGACCAGGGCTCGCCGGTCACATGCGCTCCGGGGCGGAAACCCCCAGCAGCGCGAGCCCGTTGGCCAGGACCTGACGCGTGGCGTCGTTGAGCCACAGGCGGGTGCGGTGCACGTCGCCGACGACCTCGTCGCCGAACGGCGCGACCCGGACCTGCCCGTACCAGGTGTGGTAGTCGCCGGCGAGGTCCTCCAGGTAGCGCGCGACCCGGTGCGGGGCCCGCAGCTCGGCCGCCTGGGCGACGATCCGCGGGAACTCGGCAAGGGAGCCGAGCAGCACCGAGTCGCTCTCGTGGTCGAGCAGGGAGGCGTCGAACCCGTCCTCGCGACGAACCCCGGTGGCCTCGGCGTTGCGGTCGACCGACGCCGAGCGCGCGTGCGCGTACTGGACGTAGAACACGGGGTTCTCGTTCTTGGCGCTCGCGAGCAGGTCGAGGTCCAGGTCGATGCTGGAGTCCGCCGACGAGCGCGCGAGGGCGTACCGGGCGGCGTCCACGCCGACGGCGTCGACCAGGTCGTCGATCGTCACGACGGTCCCGGCGCGCTTGCTCATCCGGACCGGCGCGCCGTCCTTGACCAGGTTCACCAGCTGCCCGATGAGGATCTCGAGGTTGACGCCCGGCTCGTCGCCGAACGCCGCGCAGACGGCCATCATGCGGCCGATGTACCCGTGGTGGTCGGCGCCGAGCATGATGACCACGCGGTCGAACCCGCGCTCCCGCTTGTCCAGGTAGTACGCGATGTCGCCCGCGATGTAGGCCGCCTCGCCGTTGGACCGGATGATCACGCGGTCCCGGTCGTCGCCGAAGGTCGTCGTGCGCAGCCAGACCGCACCGTCCGCCTCGAAGATGTGGCCCTGCTCGCGCAGCCGCGCCACGGCGCGGTCGACGGCACCGGACCTGTGCAGCGAGTCCTCGTGGAAGTAGACGTCGAAGTGCACACCGAAGTCCTCGAGCGACTTCTGGATCTCCGCGAACATCAGGTCGACGCCGCGGGCGCGGAACGCCTCGTTCGCCTCGGCGGTCGGCAGCGTGCGCGGGTCGGGCTCACCGGCCGCGAGCGCGTCCGCGACGACCTGCTCGGCGATCTCGCTGATGTACTCGCCGCCGTAGCCGTCCTCGGGGGCCGGCTCGCCCAGAGCGCGCGCCAGCAGCGACCGCGAGAAGCGGTCGATCTGCGCGCCGTGGTCGTTGAAGTAGTACTCGCGGGCGACGGTCGCGCCGGACGCCTGCAGGACGCGGGCGAGGCTGTCGCCGACGGCCGCCCAGCGCACACCGCCGATGTGCAGCGGACCGGTCGGGTTGGCCGAGACGAACTCGAGGTTCAGCGAGACGCCGGCCAGCGTCTCGTTCTGCCCGTACTCGGTGCCCTGCTCGACGATCGAGCGGGCGAGCTCACCGGCGGACGCGGCGTCGAGCCGGATGTTCAGGAAGCCGGGGCCGGCGACCTCGACGGACGCGACGCCCTCCGTGGACTCCAGCCGACGGGCGAGCTCCTCCGCGAACGCGCGCGGGTTGCTGCCGGCCTTCTTGGCCAGCTGCATCGCCACGTTGGTGGCCCAGTCGCCGTGCTCGCGCTGCCGCGGTCGCTCCAGGTGCACGGTCGCGGGAATCGCGGCCGGGTCGAGGGCGAACGTTCCGTCGTCGACGGCGTGCACGAGGGCGGCCCGGAGGGCCTCGGAGAGCTGAGCGGGAGTCACGGGAGCCAGGGTACCGACGCCCGGGAACGCCTTATGCCGCCGGCTCGTCGCCCAGCATCGTCGGGCGGCAGGCGAACCAGGCCGCGACGAGCAGCAGCACCAGCAGGCTGAGCAGCACGATGAACGGCGCGGTCCAGGAGTCGGTCGCCTCGTGCAGCAGCCCGATCCCGACCGGCCCGGCGATGGCCAGCGCGTAGCCGAGCCCCTGCACCATCCCCGACAGCGCGGACGCGATCGCGGGAGTCCGGGTCCGCAGCCCGATGAGCGCGAGCTGCACCGGGAAGGCGCCCGGGCCGATTCCGCACAGGATCATCCAGACCGCGGTCCCCTGAGCCGGCGAGAGCCACAGTCCGAGGTAGCCGACGATCCAGCAGCTGACGAACAGCACCACCAACGGGTAGGGGTTGCGCATCCGGGCCGTCAGGATCGGGGCGAACAGCGCGGCGGGCAGGCCCAGGATCGCGAAGACGGCGAGCCAGCGTCCGCCCACCTCGCTGCCCAGCCCGGCGTCCTCGAGGATCTGCGGCAGCCACGCGAACATCACGTAGGTGCCCGTCGTGTTGGCGAAGAACGTCAGCACCAGCGCCCAGCCGAGCCGCGAGCGCCAGACCAGCCTCGACTCGGCGGCGCCGGAGCGGACCAGGAGGGCTGGACGGTCTGCTCTCGGAGCTCGTCGCAAGATCTCCCGCAGGTGCGAGCGCGCGGCCATGGACCGGGTCACGACGACGAGCCACGGCACGATCGCCGCGACGCCCACCACGGCCCACATCCCCACCGAGAACCGCCAGCCCGCGGCGAGCGCGACCGGCAGCGCCACGAGCGGCGGCACCGCCGTGCTCACGGTCAGAGCGACGGAGTAGCTCGCGGTCACCGCGCCGATGCGGTCGGGGAAGTACCGCTTCACCAGCGGCGGCAGCAGCACGTTGGCCATGCCCATCCCGCCGAGCGCCAGCACGGACCAGCCGAGGAACACCGGCATGTTCGGCGCGACGGCCCGCAGCAGCTGGCCGACGACCGCGAACGCCATCGCGAGGATGATCGCCGGTTCGAGCCCGAGCTTGCGCCCGATCGGCGCGGCGAGGGCGCCGAAGAGCGCGAAGGACGCGACCGGGATGGTGCCCAGCAGGCCGACCTGCGTCGTCGAGACCGGGAACGTCTCGCGCAGCGAGCTGAAGATCGGGGACACCGCCGCGACGGCGAGCCGAAGGTTGAGACCGACCAGGACGATCGCCGCCAGGACGACGAGACGCCCGTGCCATGGTGCGACGGATCGCCCGGTCGCGGGCACGGACGACGACACCTCGAGCACTCCTGATCCGAGCACGCGGCGGTCAGCAGATCATCCCTTGCAGGTCTGGCGCGAGCCGGACCTGCCGGTGTTGACTGCACCGCATGCCTGGACACGGAGCCTAACCGGATGCCACGACGGACCGGACTGATCGACACCGCGGTCGACGAGCTCCGGATGCGGATCACCACGCAGGAATGGCCGGTCGGCGCGCGCATCCCGCCGGAGCCCGCGCTCGCCGACCTGCTCGGCGTGGGCCGCAACACCGTCCGCGAGGCCGTGCAGTCGCTCGTGCACGCCGGCCTGCTCGAACGCCGCCAGGGCTCGGGCACCTACGTGCTCTCGCGCTCCGAGCTGGCCGTGACCATGGGCCGCCAGATCGCCGACGCCCGCCAGCGCGACGTCGTCGAGGTCCGCCGCGCCCTCGAGGTGGAGGCCGCGCGGCTCGCGGCCCGTCGGCGCACGTCCGACGAGGCGACCGCCCTCTCGGACCGTCGTGACGAGCGCTCGGCGGCCTACAAGGCCGGCGACCTGGACGCGATGGTCGCCACCGACCTCGCCCTGCACCGCGAGATCGTGCGGGCAGGCGCCAACCCGGTGCTGACCGAGCTCTACGAGAACCTGCTGGCCGCGATCGGCGAGAACATCCGCTTCAACTTCGTCACGGACACCCACGGCCACGACTCGCACGACGCGCTCGTCGAGGCGATCGTCGCGGGCGACCACGAGCGGGCCGCCGACGAGACGACGCGGTACCTGTCGGCCCTGCTGGGCGAGACGCGCTGACCCCTGATTCGCGTTCGGACCGGCCGGGCGTCGGCTGGTAGTGTCGGGCACCGCATCGTCTACGGACGTGTGCCCGGCCCGCGTAGCTCAGTGGATAGAGCGTCTGCCTCCGGAGCAGAAGGTCGAAGGTTCGAGTCCTTTCGCGGGCACCATCTGAACTGCAGGAACGTCGTGACCGTGTCGCGGTGGCCGGCCCCGACGAGCGGTCGCCCAGCAGCGTGCCTGTCGACTGGCGATCTTGCTCCCGCGGCGTGCCACCATTCCGGAGTGACACGCAAGCAGGCATCCCTAGGCGGCGCGCGACAGCAGGCCGCCGACCACGCGGACGTCCGCGAGACCCGCCACACCCGGCACGGCACCCGGTCCTTGCTGGCGCTCGGAGCTTTGGGCGTGGTCTTCGGGGACATCGGCACGAGCCCGCTGTACGCGCTGCAGACGGTCTTCAGCATCGAGCACAACAGCGTCCTGCCGACGGCTGTCGACGTGTACGGCGTGATCTCGATGGTGTTCTGGTCCATCGCGGTCGTGGTGTCGGTGAACTACGTCGCGCTCGTCATGCGGGCCGACAACGACGGCGAGGGCGGCATCCTCGCGCTCGTCGCGCTGCTGCGCCAGAAGCTCGCGGACAGACGTCGGCTCGCGATCGCCACGATGCTCGGGATCTTCGGCGCGGCCTTGTTCTACGGCGACAGCGTGATCACCCCGGCGATCTCGGTCATGTCGTCCATCGAGGGGGTCGTGGTGGCCGACCCGTCGTTCGAGCGGCTCGTGCTGCCAGCGTCCGTGGCGGTCCTCACCGTGCTCTTCGTCGTCCAGCGATATGGCACCACGGTGGTCGGGCGGGCGTTCGGACCGGTCATGGCACTGTGGTTCGTCGTCCTGGCCGCGTTGGGCGTTCCGCACATCGCCGCGAACCCGGCGATCCTGCGGGCGCTGTCGCCCACCTACGCCGTCGCCTTCGTCGTCGAACACCCGGCGACGGCGTTCATCGCGATGGGTGCCGTCGTGCTGACTATCACCGGTGCCGAGGCGCTGTACGCCGACATGGGCCACTTCGGGCCGGCCCCGATCCGGCTGGGCTGGTACGCCGTCGTCTTTCCGGCGCTGACCCTGAACTACCTCGGGCAGGGCGCGATGATCCTGGACGATCCCGCGACGGTCGAGAACCCGTTCTTCCACCTCGCACCTACCTGGGCGACACTCCCCCTCGTGGCCCTGGCGACGCTCGCGACGGTCATCGCGTCGCAGGCCGTGATCTCGGGTGCCTTCTCGGTCTCGCGTCAGGCCGTGCGGCTCGGGTTGCTCCCCCGGCTCTCGGTGCGTCAGACGTCGCGGCACGAGGGCGGTCAGATCTATGTGCCGGCGGTCAACTGGATCCTGTTCTTCGGTGTGCTCGTCCTCATCGCGGTGTTCCGCAGCTCGAGCCGGCTGGCCACCGCCTACGGTCTGGCCGTCACCGGGACGCTGCTGCTCACCAGCCTGCTGTTCCTGCTGCTCGCGAAGCGCATCTGGCGCTGGGCGCCGTGGAAGGTCGCTGCGTACGGCGTCGTCATCGTCGGCCTGGAGCTCGTCTTCTTTGCGGCCAACCTCACCAAGATCGTCAGCGGCGGCTGGCTCCCACTTCTCATCGCCGCCATCGTCGTGACCCTCATGACCACGTGGCGGTCCGGCGCCGAGAGACTCTTCGCCCGGCGCGCCGAGCTCGAAGGGCCCCTCGACGACTTCGTCGCGATGGTCCGGGAGACGGGCGTCCCGCGCGTGCCCGGCCTGGCGGTCTTCCCCCATCCGAACAAGCTGACGACCCCGCTGGCACTGCGCTCGCACGTCGCGTTCAACCAGGTGCTGCACGAGCACGTCGTCATCGTGCAGATCATCAACGAGAACGTCCCGCACATCCGGCACGTCGACCGGGTCGTCGTCGACGACCTCGGCTACGCCGACGACGGCATCGTGCACGTCTGCGTACACGTCGGGTTCAACGACAGCCAGGACATCCCACGCGGCCTGGGGCTGGCCATCGGCGAGAGCCCCGAGCTCACGCTGGACGTCGACGAAGCCCACTACTACCTCTCGCTCCTCGCCGTGCACGCCGCCGCAGCTCCGCACCGCAAGAACTGGCGCGAGCGACTGTTCGTCTGGATGGCGAACAACGCCGCGAGCCGCACCGAGGTCTTCCACCTGCCACCGGATCGGACCGTGATCATGGGCGCCAACGTCGACCTGTAGCCCAGCGACGTCCGGCCATCACGTCTCGAAGATGTATCCCACCCCGGGCGTGGTGATGATGTGGCGGGGGTGCGCCGGGTCGTCCTCGAGCTTGCGGCGGAGCAGGGCGGAGTACACACGCAGGTAGTGGGTCTCGTCGGAATAGCCCGGCCCCCAGACCTCCTGGAGCAGCTGCACGCGACCCACGAGTCGCCCGCGGTTGCGGACCAGAACCTCGAGCATGGACCACTCGGTGGGACTCAGCCGCACTTCGGACCCGTCCCGGAGCACGCGCCGGCGGGCGAGGTCCACGGTCAAGGCTCCGGCCACGACGACGGCGTCGTCGGTCTCGGACGGGACGGACGCCCGTCGGACCGCTGCCCGGAGCCGAGCGAGCAGCTCGTTCATGGCGAACGGCTTGGTCACGTAGTCGTCTGCCCCGGCGTCGAGGGCGTCGACCTTGTCCTCCCCGTGCTGGCGGGCCGACAGGACCACGATCGGCATGTGGCTCCAGCCGCGGATCGCCGTGATGACGTCCAGCCCGCTCATGTCAGGGAGCCCGAGGTCGAGCAGCACCACGTCGGGAGCGTGCGACGCCGCGGCTGAGATCGCCGATGCTCCGTCTCCCGCGGTCGTGACCTCCCAGCCTCCAGCGCGCAGCGTGATCGACAGCGCGTGCGCCAGGCCGGGTTCGTCGTCGACCACGAGGATCTTGTTGCCCGCCATCAGGCTGCCGTCTCTGCGAGGGGAACGGTGACCAGCATCGTGAGTCCACCGCCCGGGGTGTCCTCGACGCTCAGCTCAGCTCCGACGGCGGTCGCGAGCCCGTCGGCGACCGCGAGCCCCAGACCCAGGCCGTTCCCGGTGGTGTCCCCCAGCCGCTGGAACGCGTCGAACATGTGCTCCTTGACGTCGTCGGGCACGCCAGGGCCGTCGTCGACAACCCGCACGACGACGCCGTTGCCGACGACGGCCGATCCCACCACCACGGGGCTGCCCGCTCTGGCGTGCCGGACCGCGTTGGACACGAGGTTGGCCACGACGCGCTCGAGGAGGCCCGGGTCGGTGTGCACGAGCGGGAGGTCGTCCGGCACGTCGAGGACGACGGCGCCCGGCGGGTAGCCCTCGATCGCGAAGGGCACGATCTCGTCGAGGCTCGTCGCCCGCAGCACGGGTCGGACGCTACCGGTCTGCAACCGGGACAGGTCGAGCAGGTTGTCGATGAGGCGCTCCAGCCGCGCGGTGGACTCCTCGAGTGTCCCCACGAGTTCCGCGCGGTCGGCGTCGTCGAGGTCCAGATCAGCCGACGTCAGCCCGTCGACCGACGCTCTGATGGTCGCCAGCGGCGTGCGCAGGTCGTGCGACACGGCGGCCAGCAGAGCGGTGCGGGTGGCGTCGGCCTCGCCGAGGATGCGCGCCTGCTCCGCCTGGGCCCGCAGTCGCTCCTGCTCCAGCACGAGCCCGACCTGAGAAGCGAACGCCTCGAGCACCCGGCGGTCGCTGGCCGGAAGTACGCGACCGGTCAGCGCGAGCACCCGGTCGTCGTCCACGGCCAGGACAACCTGGGCCGTCTCCGGATCGATGGCCGGATCGACGCCGTCCGTCGCCAGGACGTCCCAGCCGTTCCCGTTCCTCGAGAGCAGCGAGACCGCCTCCAGCGTGAAGGTCTCGCGCAGCCGTGCGACCAAGGCAGCCGCAGTGTCCTCGCCGGAGAGCACCGACCGGGAGATGGTGGCGAGGGCGGACGCCTCAGCCCGGGCGCGGAACGCCTCGGTCGTGCGCCGCGCAGCGAGGTCCACCACCGAGGCGACCCCGGCCGCCACGAGCACGAACACCCCCAGCGCGAGCGCGTTCTCGGGCTCGGCGATGGTCAGCCTCCCGGTGGGCATGGTGAAGAACCAGTTGAGCAGCAGGAAGCCGACGATCGCGCTGACGATGGCCGGCCAGAGTCCGCCGATGAGGGCAACCAGGACTGTGAGCGCCAAGAAGAGCATGAGCTCGGTGGGCAGGCTCACGAGCTCGCGCATCGTGCTCAGCAGAACAGTCAGCAGGACGGGGCCGAGCAGAGCGACCACCCAGCCGGCAGTCCGGCGCGGGCCGGACAACGCCGATCCCCGTCCCGTCCGGCGGGTGCCGGCGCGGGCGCGTTCGTGGGTCACCAGGTGGACGTCGACCATGCCGGCGAGCCGGGCGATCTCGGTGCCGTTGCTCTCTCGGACGGCTTCTCGCCAGCGGCTGCGCCGGGACACACCCACCACGATCATCGAGGCGTTCACACCGCGGGCGAAGTCCACGACAGCGCTCGGGACGTCCTCACCCACGACCGTGTGGAACGTGCCCCCGAGCGACTCGACGAGCCGGCGCTGCTCGGCGATCCGCGCTGGCGGTGCGCTCGGCAGGCCGTCGGTCGCGAGCACGTGCACGGCGAGGAGCTCAGAGCCGGCCGCCCGCTGGGCGATCCGTGCGCCGCGTCGCAGCAACGTGTCCCCCTCCGGTCCGCCGGTGACGGCCACGACCACGCGCTCGCGAGCGGGCCAGGGCGACTCGATCCGGTGCTCGCGCCGGTAGGTCGTGAGGGCGTCGTCGACTCGGTCGGCGAGCCACAGCAGTGCCAGCTCGCGCAGGGCGGTCAGGTTGCCGACCCGGAAGTACTGGCTGAGCGAGGCATCGATCTGCTCGGGCCGGTAGACGTTGCCGTGCGCGAGCCGACGGCGCAGGGCTTCCGGCGAGAGGTCGACCAGCTGGATCTGGTCCGCGTCGCGCACGACGTGGTCCGGCACCGTCTCGCGCTGCTTGACCCCCGTGATCGCCTCGACGTCGTCGTTCAGCGACTCCAGGTGCTGCACGTTCACGGTGGTGACCACATCGATACCCGCGTCGAGGACGTCGTGGACGTCCTGCCAGCGCTTGGCGTGACGGCTGCCCGGCACGTTGGTGTGTGCGAGCTCGTCGATCATCACCACCTGCGGCGCCCGTTCCAGGACGGCGTCCACGTCGAGCTCGGTGAACTCGGTGTCCCGGTAGGTCAGCGCTCGACGCGGCAGGACCTCCAGGCCCTCCAGCTGCGCCGCGGTGGCTGCTCGACCGTGGTCCTCCACGAGCCCGACCACGACGTCCGTGCCCCGCGCGAGACGACGATGGGCCTCGTCCAGCATGGCGTAGGTCTTGCCGACGCCGGGGGCTGCGCCGAGGTAGACGGTGAGCCGACCCCGACGAGGGCGGCCGGCGCCGGGGCCGCCGCCCKCGTCGGGCCGGATCATGCGCCCAGCTCCTGGAGGGCGAGGTTCAGGCGCAGGACGTTGACCCGCGGCTCGCCGAGGACGCCGAGATCACGACCGACCGTGGTGTCCTCGACCAGGGCCTGCACCTGGTCCTGCGAGAGTCCGCGCTCCTTCGCTACCCGCGCGACCTGCAGGGCCGCGTAGGCCGGGGAGATGTCGGGGTCGAGACCCGAGGCGGATGCCGTCACCGCGTCGACGGGCACGTCGGCCGGGTCGACGCCCTCCTCGGCTGCCACGGAGGAGCGGCGCTCCTGCACGGTCGAGAGCAGGTCTTCGTTCAGCGGACCGAGATTGGATCCCGCCGAGGCGAGGGTGTCGTACCCGTCACCGGCCGCGGAGGGCCGCGGGTGGAACCACTGCGGTCCGTCGAACACCTGCCCGATCAGCAGAGATCCGACGGCGTCCGTAGGGTCGGTCACCCGCTCGCCGGAGGAGCTGACGAGCGAGCCGTGGGACTGCCACCGGAGGGCGACCTGCGCGACGCCCATGACGGCGAGGGGATAGGCGAACCCGAGCACCACGGTGAGCACGAGGAGCACCCGAAGGCCGGCCCAGGTCTGCCGGACGAACGAGACGGTGTCGGAGCCCGTGGAGTAGTGCGGGCGGGGGGTGGTAGTCATCAGGACATCCCTAGGGCAGTGACGATCAGGTCGATGAGCTTGATCCCGACGAACGGCGCGATCACGCCGCCGACGCCGTACACCAGCAGGTTGCGTCGCAGCAGGGCCGACGCCGACGAGGGCCGGTAGCGGACCCCGCGCAGGGCGAGCGGCAGGAGAGCGACGATGATCAGCGCATTGAAGATGACGGCCGAAAGGATCGCCGTCTCCGGGCTGGTCAGGTGCATGACGTTGAGCACGTGCAGCTGCGGGAACGCGATGACGAACATGGCCGGCAGGATCGCGAAGTACTTGGCGACGTCGTTGGCCACGGAGAAGGTCGTCAGGGCCCCGCGCGTGATGAGCAGCTGCTTGCCGATCTCGACGATCTCGAGCAGCTTGGTCGGGTTCGAGTCGAGGTCGACCATGTTGCCGGCCTCCTTCGCCGCGGTCGTGCCGGTGTTCATCGCGACCCCGACGTCCGCTTGAGCCAAGGCCGGGGCGTCGTTCGTCCCGTCACCGCACATGGCGACGAGCCGCCCGCCCTCCTGCTCCTTGCGGATGAGCGCGAGCTTGTCCTCGGGAGTGGCTTCGGCAAGGACGTCGTCCACGCCGGCCTCGAGTCCGATGGCCTTGGCGGTGAGCGGGTTGTCGCCCGTGACCATGACCGTCCGGATTCCCATGGCCCGCAGCGCGTCGAACCGCTCGCGCATGCCCTCCTTGACCACGTCCTTGAGGTGGATGACCCCGAGGACCCGCGCCGGCGCGTCTCCGAGCTGCTCGGCGACGACCAGCGGCGTCCCGCCGGACGCGGAGATCGCGTCGACGGTCGCGGCCACGTCGGCACCCGCATGCCCGCCGGTCGTCCTCACCCAGTGCGTCACCGCCGCAGCGGCACCCTTGCGGACGACCCGGGCAGGACGATCGGCATGGGACGGAAGGTCCACCCCACTCATCCGTGTGCGCGCCGCGAACGGCACGAGCTCGGCCCCCACCAGGTCACCCTCAGGGCGTTCGCGCAGCCCGAACCGCTCCTTGACGAGCACGAGGACCGACCGGCCCTCCGGGGTCTCGTCGGCCATCGAGGACAGCTGCGCGGCGTCCGCGAGGTCCTGGGCTGGTATCCCCGCGGCGGGCAGCAGGTCCGCGGCCTGCCTGTTGCCGAGCGTGATCGTGCCGGTCTTGTCGAGCAGGAGCACGTCGACATCACCGGCTGCCTCGACCGCGCGGCCCGACATGGCGAGCACGTTGCGACGCACCAGGCGGTCCATGCCCGCGATCCCGATCGCCGAGAGCAGCGCGCCGATGGTCGTCGGGATCAGGCAGACCAGCAGTGCGACGAGCACGATCAGCTTCTGCTGGGCGCCCGAGTAGATGGCGAACGGCTGCAACGTCACGACGGCGAGCAGGAAGATGATGGTCAGCGTGGTGAGCAGCACGTTGAGGGCCACCTCGTTGGGCGTCTTCTGCCGCTCCGAACCCTCGACCAGCGCGATCATCCGGTCGACGAACGTGTGCCCCGCGGGCGCCGTGATCCGCACGACGATCCGGTCGGACAGGACGACGGTGCCGCCGGTCACGGCCGACCTGTCGCCGCCTGACTCGCGGATCACGGGCGCGGACTCGCCCGTGATGGCCGACTCGTCGACACTGGCAACGCCCTCGATCACGTCGCCGTCACCGGGGATGGTCTCCCCTGCCACGACCACGACCACGTCGCCCACCTTGAGCGTCGAGGACGCGACCTGTGTCGTTTCCGGGTTGGCGACGTCGGGCGCGCCGACCACCTTGCGGGCGGTCGTCTCACGCTGCGTCGCTCGAAGGCTGGCTGCCTGGGCCTTGCCGCGTCCTTCGGCCACGGACTCGGCCAGGGTCGCGAAGACCACCGTGAGCCATAGCCAGGCGGCGATCGACCAGGCGAAGATGCTCGGCTCGATCGAGGCCAGAACGGTGGTGAAGGCGGCGCCGACCTCGACCACGAACATCACGGGCGAGTCCCAGAGCCGGCGCGGATCGAGGCCACGCAGGGCGCCGGGTACCGCGGCGAGGAGCTGCCGCGGGGACAGCGCGGACGGTGCCGCGTCGACCGTGTGGGGCTTGACCGGGGGCTTCTCGAGAAGGGGTGTGCTCATGACAGGGACTCCACGACGGGACCGAGAGAAAGGACGGGGACAAACGTCAGGCCGACCACGACGAGGGTCACCGTGACCAGGAGGCCGACGAACAGCGGGGTGTGCGTCGGTAGCGTGCCGGCGCCCTCAGGAACCTTTCGCTGGCTGGCGAACCGGCCTGCCATGGCCAGGACGAGTGCGATCGGCACGAACCGTCCGACCAACATCGCGAGACCCAGCAGCGTGTTGTAGAACGTCGTGTTGACCGTCAGGCCGGCAAAGGCGGACCCGTTGTTGTTCCCTGCGGAGGCGAACGCGTAGACGATCTCGGACAACCCGTGCGGCCCCCCCTGCAGCTGACCGGCAAGACCGGACGGTGTGGAGATGGCGATCGCGGAACCGATAAGGACGACCGCAGGCATCGTGAGGATGTACAGGGCGACGAGCGTGATCTCCTGTCGACCGATCTTCTTCCCGAGGTACTCGGGTGTTCGCCCGACCATGAGCCCGGCGAGGAACACGGCGACGATGATCAGCACGACCATCCCGTACAGGCCACTGCCGACGCCGCCCGGCGACACCTCACCGAGAAGCATGTTGAGGAGCGCGACGCCACCACCCTGCGCGGTGAGCGAGTCATGCATCGAGTTGACGGCGCCGGTCGAGGTCATCGTCGTCGACGCAGCGAACAGGGCCGACGCGGCCTCGCCGAACCGGACCTCCTTGCCTTCCATCGCGCCACCGGCGGCCGCCGGCACCAGGCCCGGCCCGGCCATCTCGGCCCACGTCAGGAACCCGACCGCTGCGATCCACAAGGTCGACATCGCCGCGAGGATCGCCCAGCCCTGCCGGCGGTCGCCGACCATCCGCCCGAACGTACGGGGCAGGCTGAACGGGATGAGCAGCAGCAGCACGACCTCGAGCGCATTGGTCCACGGCGTCGGGTTCTCGAACGGGTGCGCCGAGTTGGCGTTGAAGAACCCACCACCGTTGGTGCCGAGCTCCTTGATGGCCTCCTGAGACGCGACCGGGCCCCCCAGCACCGACTGCGTGCCACCGGCCAGAGTCGTGATCTCGGTGTGCGCGTTGAGGTTCTGGATCGCACCGGCGGCCACCAGGACGATCGCTGCGACGAAGGCGAGCGGCAGCAGGACGCGGACGGTCACTCGGACGAGGTCGGCCCAGAAGTTGCCCACCCTGCCATCGGTTCCCGACCGCGCGAACCCGCGCGCCAGCGCTGCGACGACCGCCAGAGCGACGGCGGCGGACAGGAAGTTCTGCACGGCGAGGCCAGCCATCTGGAAGAGGTGACCTGCGGTCGCCTCGCCCGAATACCACTGCCAGTTCGTGTTCGTCACGAAGGAGACGGCCGTGTTCCATGCGCCCGCAGGATCGAGCGGCGACATTCCGATGTCGAGCGGGAGCTTGTCCTGCAGCCGGCCGAGCCCGAACAGCACGAGTACCGACGCCAGCGAGAACCCGAGCAGCGAGAGCAGGTACGTGCTCCATCGCTGCTCGGCGTCGGGGTCGACCCGCATGATCCGATAACCCGCGCGCTCGACGGCGAGATGCTTCGTCGACGTCAGCGTGTGGAAGATGTAGTCACCGAGCGGCCGGTGCGTTGCGGCCAGGACGACAACCACGATCCCGATCTGCCCGATCGCGGTCCACGTCGCGCTCATCGGACCTTGTCCGAACGGAGCAGCTGGACCACGAGGTAGACGAGCAGGGCGCCGGCGAGCACGAGGCCGGTGATGTCGAGCCCGCTCATGAGCGATCTGCCCGACGGGCGAGGAGCGCGACGGCGGCGAAGAACACCACGGTCAGCGCGAGGAAGGCCACATCGGCCATGTGTCTCACTGCACCTTCGACGGCGGGCGGGGGCGCCCKCGGGGCGCCACCCGACGACCCGCACCGGGGTCGCATCCGCAGGTCTACGCCTCTGCCGGCGGCGTTGGCCGTGGCCTTGACGGAACCTTGACGGCTACGTCCGACGTCTTGACGCGACGTTGTCGGCGCGCACGCCGCCGGGGGCGTCATGCTCGAGGAACACCCGGCACGGGCACTCGAGCTGGAGGTTCACGGCTCGATGGTCGCGCGGTCGACCCAGGCCGCCACGACGTGTCCCGAGCCCACGCGAGAGCAGGAGTCATGGTGGCCAGTCCGTCGTTCGTCCGGTTTCCTCGAGGAGTCCTGCTCGCGCTCGCGGTGCTGGCACCGCTGATCGTCGCGGCCGCCCTGCACGCGCTCGGGAGCCGGGTGACGACCACCACGGCGGCGCTCGCGATGGTTCTCCTGGTCGTCGCCGCTGCCGCTACCGGGCTCCGGTCGGCCGGCATCCTGGCCGCCCTGTCCGCCGGAGCGTGGTTCGACTTCTTCCTCACCGAGCCGTACGGCAGCTTCAAGGTCACGAACAGCGACGACATCCAGGCGACGGTCCTGCTGCTGGTTGTCGGGTTCGCGGTCAGCGAGCTCGCTCTGTGGGGCCGCCGCCAGGAGGCGCGGGCGAGTCGCCGCGCCGGCTACCTCGACGGCGTGTTCGGTACCGCCGACGTCGTCGCCCAGGTCGAGACGTCACCGGATGCTCTGATCGACCGCGTCCGGCGGCAGATCGTCGCGATCCTCGAGATCGACTCGTGCCGGTTCGAGCCCAGCGGGACGGAGAGCCGCTCGACGACCCGGCTGAATCACGACGGCTCGGTCACACAGCGCGGCGCCGAGGTCGACGTCGACCGCCATGGACTGCCGACCGAAGACGTCATTGCGCTCGACGTCAGCCACGGCGGTGTCGTTCAGGGCCGGTTCGCACTCACCGCGTCGACGCGGGTCGTCCGACCCACAGTCGAACAGCGCCGCGTCGTCGTCCTGCTCGCTGACCAGGTCGGCTCCGCCCTGGCCGCAGGTACGAAGCCAGGTCGTGCCCCAGGCAAGTGACCCGTCGGACGACGGAGCGTTGAGTCCCGCAGCCGGTCATTGCGCGAGCTGGAGCCGGTTCCACAGGGCGATGGTGAGGGCGGCGCATGCCGCACCGAAGGCCACCACGAGCGCCAGGGGGCCCCCGGACACCGCGCCGGGATCCATGGCCCACAGAGCCGGAGCAGCGAGCGGGACCCACGCCGTTGCGCCCGTGAACACGGAGATCTGTGCGACGACGATGGTCACGGCCGCGACGGCGACGCCGGGAAGGATGCCGCGGCCTAGCGTCGCCGCGACCGTGGCTGCGAGCGCAATGAGGGCAGAGAGCACACCGAGAACGACGATCCGGACGAGACCGACGACCACCTCCTCCCCGGGCACACCGAGCCCGAAGCCCAGCCCCACCAGGGCGAGGGTCCCGGCGAGGACCAGCGAGACGAGCGCGGCCCAGCCGAGGTGCACGACAAGCTTGGCCGCGGCGATCGCCGGGCGGCTCACGGGCAGCCCGAAGAGGGCCGGTGCCGTGCCATCGGCGAACTCGCGACCCACGAGCCACGCGGCTCCGAGCCCGAACGCGAACACCGACGCGGCGGCCGTGACCTGGGTGGAGGCGAGGACCAGGGCGTGCCAGTCGGCCTTGGCGATCTCTGGACCCAGCTTGGCCAGCAGCTGTGCACGCGCCTGCGGTGTACCTCCGCCGCGCGCCGCCGCGAGGATCGCGGCGACGATCGCTGGCACTCCGAGCGCGAGGAGCACCCCGGTCGCGCGCAAGGTCGACGACGCTGCCGCCTTGCGCGCCTCGACGACCATCGCAGTCGTGAAGCCGCTCACCGGGTCACCGCCGCGTGCACCTTGGAGAAGAATGCGCGCTCGATGTCGACGCCACCCGGGTCCAGCGACCCGATCATCCGGCCCTCAGCGATGACCGAGATCCGGTCGGCGATGCGAGCGACCTCGTCGAGGTGGTGGCTGGAGACGAGCACGCCTGCGCCGGCCGCGGCACGGCGGAGCAACGCCTCGCGAAGCGTGATGATCCCGGCCGGGTCAAGCGCCGTCGTGGGCTCGTCGAGCACCATCAGCCGGGGGCCGTGGGCGAGCGCCGCGGCGAGCCCGACCCGCTGCGCGTTGCCCGCCGACAGGCGACGCACCAGGACCCTCGAATACTTCGCGAGGTCGAGCTCGCCGAGCACGGCGTCGACCGTCCCGGCGACGTCGCGCGAGGCAACTCCGTGCAGGCGGGCCGCCAGCGCGAGGTTCGTCGACGCGTCGAGCTCGCCGTAGGCGAGCGGATGCTCGACGAAAGCCCCGACTGCTCTCCACACCTCGCGGTCCGCTTCGCCGACCTTCTTCCCGAGCACCTCGATGGCGCCTCGCTGGGGCCGGAGCATGCCGAGCACGAGCTTCATCAGCGTCGACTTGCCCGCTCCGTTGAGACCCACGAGTGCGTGCACCTCCCCGGCGCGGACCTCGAGGTCGACGTCGTGGACACCGGCACCGCCGCGATAGGCGTAGCCGACGCCGGCCATGAGCAGGAGGGTGTCGGTCATCGCCCGTGCTCCAGGAGGTCGAGAGCACGCAGGATGGCGCGCCCGAGCGTGACGCCTTCCCGTCGTGGCCAGTCGAGCAGCGCTGTCATCAGCGCGCCCATGACAGCGGCGGCACAGATGGCGGCGTCGTACGGCGATGTGCCACCGGCCACAAGCTGTTCGGCGATGGCCGCCTCCGTCGCAGCGGTTCCGGCTCGGACCGCCGGAAGCAGGCTCGGGGTCGCGCCGGCGAGCGCGATGCGCGCTTTGAGGGTGTCGTCGTCGTCCAGCGGCTGCCCCTCCCACGCGGCCCGGACGCCGCGTACTGCGCGGACGATCGGCGGCAGCTCGTGCGGCTGTGAGCTGATCGCGGCAGCGATCAGCGGGTCGTACGGGTCGTCGACGACCAGCTGACCCTTGCTACGGAAGTGCCGGTAGAAGGTCATCTCCGTCACGCCTGCGCGCTGTGCGACCTGAGCGACCGTCGTCTTTTCGTATCCCTGCTCCGCGAACAGCTCGAAGGCGCTGGCGAGCAGCCGAGCACGGGTGCGTTCAACCTTCGTACCGCCGCGGACCAGGCGCTCAGTCGCCTCCATGCCTGAAATGTTAGTCACTAACTTTTCAGATGTCGACAGCCACCCTTCTACCGGCGTTCGAGGGGTTGATCGGTGGGCACGCGGAGCTCGTCAGGCCTCGTCGAGGCGGGCGCGCAGCTCGTCGTCGAGCACGAGGTCGAGCGCGCCCAACGACTCGTCGAGCTGCGCGACGGAGTGGGCGCCGACGATCGGGATGACGGGCGTCGGCCCCCCGAGCAGCCACGCGAGCGCGACCTGGTTCGCCGTGGCGCCGGCGTCGCGCGCGACCTCGCGCAGCACCTCGAGCCGACGCCGGCTGCTCGGGTGGTCGGCGCCGCCGAACAGTGACTTGTCGGCGCGTGTGTACGCGCCCTGGTGCAGCGGCGAGTACACCGTCACGGCGAGCGGCGGGCGACCGTCGACCCCCGTGGACGCGGCATAGTCGAGCAGGTCTCCGGACACCCAGTTGAACCGGAACGGCGTCGGGCTCGGGTACACGTAGCTGCCCTGCTGCTGGACGAGCCCGTAAGGCTCGACACCTAGGCGAGCGGCGGTCTCGCGTGCCTCGACGACGCGCCACGTCGTGACGTTGGAGATGCCCGGCACGCCGATCATCCCGTCGGCCACGAGCTTGCCGAATGCTCCGACGGTCTCCTCCAGGGCGGTGTCGCGGTCGTCCACGTGTCCGTAGACGACGTCGATCCGATCGACGCCCAGGTGGCGCAGGCTCGTGCCGGCCTCGCGGCGGATGGTCTCGGCGCTCAGGCCCTGGTAGTTGGTCGGGGGTGTGCCCGAGAGGGGCAGCGCCGGGTCCTTCTTGGCGGCGCCGCACTTCGTCGCGATGCGGACACGGTCCCGCAGCCCGCGTGACGCCAACCAGGCGCCGATCACGTCCTCGCTCTCGTGCCCGTGGCCGCCCGCGTCCCAGGCGTTGTAGTTGTTCGCGGTGTCGAGAAACGTTCCGCCTGCATCCACGAACCGGTCGAGGACGTCGAAGGCCGTCTCACGCGGCGTGTGCGTGCCGAAGTGCATGGTGCCGAGGCACAGGACGCTGACGTCGGTGGAGGTGGGGCCGGAGCCGATGGTGCGCTGCTGCATGGTGTTCTCCTGGTGACGGCTGTCGTTCGGTGACAGATCCGACGCTAGGCGGGCAGCGGACCGGGAGTACGGTCCATTTCCATGGCAGATGACCAGACCAATCGGTGGATCGGCGACGTGCTCGTCACCATCGAGGGCGGCCAGCCGGTGCACGTCGCGCTCGAGCGGGCGCTGCGGGCGGCGGTCCGCGAGGGACGCCTCCGCCCGGGCGACCCGGTACCCCCGAGCAGATCACTGGCCCGCGACCTCGGCGTCTCACGCTGGGTGGTCACGGAGGCGTACGGGAGCCTCGCGGCCGAGGGCGTGCTGGACGCTCGCACGGGCGCGGGCACCCGTGTCGCGTCCACGTCGTGGCCCACCCCCACGCCAACCCGGGCTCCCGACCGCGCCGTCCATCCGCGGCCCGCGTTCGACCTCGGGCCGGGCGTGCCGGACCTGCGCCACTTCCCGCGCGCGGCCTGGGTCTCGGCGGTTCGCGCGGCCGTCGCGACCGCGACCCCTGGCGACCTCGTCGCGCCGGACCCCCGGGGTGTGCCCTCGCTGCGACAGGCGCTCGCCGATCGGCTGACCGTGACGCGTGCGGCGCTCGTCGATCCGGACACGGTCGTCGTGACGCACGGCGCAGCCGACGGCATGACGCGCCTGGCGAGATCCCTACGCGCCGCGGGCCATGAGTGCGTGCTCGTCGAGGACCCGAGCTGGCCGCGGCTGCGCGACGTCGCGGCGGCCGCCGGCCTGCACCCCGTGCCGGTGCCGGTCGACGAGGACGGGGTGGACACCGATGCACTCGTGGCGGCGGCCGAGCGCACCGGAGCTCGCGCCGCGCTGGTGACGCCCTCGCACCAGTTCCCTGTCGGCGCCGCGCKCGTCCCGGCGCGGCGCGAGGCGCTCGTCCGATGGGCCCGCTCGGTCGACGGACTGATCGTCGAGGACGACTATGACGCCGAGTTCCGCTACGACCGCCGCCCGGTGGCGGCTCTGCGCGCGCTCGCGCCCGACCGCGTCGCACTGGTGGGCTCGTGGAGCAAGACGCTCGCCCCAGGGCTCGGTGTCGGGTGGCTGGTCCCTCCTGAGGACGTCCCCGCCGCGCGCGTCGGGCTCGACGTCGACGCGAGCGCTCCGCCGTCTCTGCACCAGCTCGCCTGCGCGGCGCTGCTCACCGACGGGGGCTACGACCGGCACCTGCGTTCGGCACGCGCTCGGTACCGGCGCCGACGGGCGGCACTGCTCGCCGCGCTCGCGCAATGGCTGCCGGGCCTGCCCGTGACTGGTCTGGCGGCGGGCCTGCATGTCGTGCTCGGGCTGCCGCCTGGGGCGGACGAGGACCGCGTGACCCGGCTGGCTGCGCGACGCGATGTGCGCGTGGTGCCGGCAGGTCGCTATCGCGTCGGGACCGTGACCGTGACCCGCCCACCGGCGCTCGTTGTCGGGTACGGCAACCTGGTCGACGCACGGCTCGACGAGGCGGTGGCCCGCCTGGCCGCGGCCGTCGGCGAGGCGGCGTCGCACGGAGCCCGCGGGCTCGCCGGCTCGCGAGCTCCGAGCACCCACGGGTCATAGCCGGGCGGTCGCTGCGCGGAGCCCTCGCGTCTTCGCCGCCTGAGGATGGAGGCACCCGCGACGAGAATCCTCCACGGAGGCATGAGCCCGCCGGATCTCGCTGTCGAGGCGACGGTCCCTCAGCCGTCGTCGCCTTCGCCGGACTGCTGCGTGGAGACCCTGCCGTCCCAGGTGGCCTGCGCGCCGGAGTCTCCCGCGCGCACCACCGCGACGATCGTGCCCGCGGCGACGACGACCGCCAGGATCCCGCCGACGACCCCGAGCCAGCGGTCCCTCCCGTTGCGCGCGCCGTCGTGGGCGTCGATGTATCGGCCCCACAGCCAGACCGCGACCGACAGCGCCGAGAGCGCCAGCGCCCACGGGAGGATCTGGTCGCCCAACGCGGCGTGCTCCTCGACCAGGTCGGACTGGGGCACGTGACCTTCGAGCCACTCACCGTAGTGCGTGGTCAGCGGAACCAGGAACGTGGCGCCGAGGGTGAGCAGCGGCGTCAGCACACCGAGCTTGCGCCGCAGGGTCGGCCACCACGCGGTCACGGCGACGAGCAGCGCGGCGAGCGGCAGGAGGACCACCACCGCGTGGACCAGCAGGATGTGCGTGGGCAGACCGTTGACCTCGTTCACGCCGACCTCCGTCGTTGGGATGCGAGCCGGACGCTACGGACGGATTCTCAGAGGTTTCTTACAGGTAGGCGTTCCGAGAATCCTCTGAGAACGCGGCGGCAGACTCGTCGGCATGGCAACGACCACCGCCCACGACGCACGTCCGATGGTCGCCGCCCCCGTGGCACGGCGCACGGGGCGTGGTCCGTCGGGTGTGCTCACCGCGCTGTGGGCGGGCTTGCTCGCGGTGCTGATGTTCTGGTGGCTGGGGACGTCGCCGCAGGTCGGGGCGACGCCGGGCGGTGCGGTGATGAGCCTGGGCGAGCTGGCCGGTCTGCTCGGGTCGTTCCTCGTCTGTGCGCAGCTCCTGCTGATCGCACGGGTGCCCTGGTTCGAGCGGTCCGTCGGGCTCGACCGCCTCGTGTCGTGGCATCGGTCGCTCGGGACCACGGTCGTCCTGCTGATCGTCACCCATGTCGTGCTCATGATCCTCGGCGGTGCGTGGCTGGACCGGACGACGGTGTGGTCCGAGGTGCCGGGGGTGCTGGCGACCCAGCCCTACCTGTGGCCCGCCGTGATCGGCACGGCGCTGTTCCTTGCCGTCGGGCTCTCGAGCGCCCGCCTGGCCCGGCAGCGCCTGTCGTACGAGGTGTGGTTCACCGTCCACCTGACGAGCTACGTGGCGATCTTCCTGACGTTCTTCCACCAGGTCGCGGGCGGGACGCACTTCGTGTCGGACACGTTGGCCCGGCTCGCCTGGATCCTCCTGTACGCGGGGACCGCTGCGGCGATCGTCACGTGGCGCGTGGCCCTGCCGCTGCTGGACCACGGGAGACATCGCCTGCGGGTGACGGCCGTCGTGCCCGAGGGACGCGGCCTGGCGAGCGTCTGGCTCGAGGGCGCGGACCTGCAGCGGCTCGGTGCCCAGGGTGGCCAGTACTTCCTCGTGCGCTTCCTGGCACGCGGGCACCTCGGCACGGCCCACCCGTACTCGCTGTCCATGGTCCCGACGGACGAGAGCCTGCGCTTCACGGTCGGCGCGCTCGGCGATCACTCCTCGGCCGTCGCGCAGATCCGGCCCGGGACACGCGTGCTCGTCGAGGGACCGTTCGGCCGGTTCACCGCGGAGCGCGCGACCGCTACCAAGGTCCTTCTGGTCGCCGGCGGCGCCGGGATCGGACCCATCCGCGCGCTGGCCGAGGAGCTCTTGGCACGCGGCCACGAGATCGTGGTGATCCACCGTGCGCACACCGCAGACGGTCTGGCCCTCGCCGATGAGTTCACACCGTCGCCGTGGCTGCGCTACGTCCCGGTCCCCGGCCGGCGCGCACAGCTCCGGCACGACCCGTTGGCGCCCGCGTACCTGGCCCGGACCGTCCCGGACATCGCCGAGCGGGACGTGTTCGTCTGCGGACCCGACGCGATGATGTCCACGGTCGCTCGCTCGGCCCGCGCCCTCGGGGTGCCGGCCACGGCGATCCACCGAGAGGAGCTGGGCTGATGGCCTCCCGACCGTGGCGAGGGACGTTGATCTTCGTCGGCACCGCAGCGGCGATGGCCGCCGCGGGTGTCAGCCGGTTCGCCGGCGTCGTGCCGCAGCCGGCGACCCAGGCGCCTGCAGCCGGAGCGCAGAGCACCGGATCGGCGGTCCCTTCCGCGCCGAGCGGGTCGACGGCCGCCGGGCCCGACGCGACCGGCACGGACGGCGGCTCGACCACGACGTCCGACACCGTGACGATCGTCGGTGCCGTCGCGCAGAACCGCTACGGCTCGGTGCAGGTCGCGATGACCTTCACAGGCAGCCAGATCACCGATGTGCAGACGCTGCAGTCGCCGAGCCGCGAGCGCGAGAGCGCGCAGATCTCGGAACGCTCCGTCCCGCGCTTGGCCCAGGAGGTGATCGCCGCGCAGTCGGCGCACATCGACACGGTCTCGGGCGCCACGTACACGTCGCAGGGCTACCGCGAGTCCGTCCAGTCGGCGATCGACCAACGGGGCTGACGCGTGCGCCGGCTGGAGACGGTCATGGGCATCCCCGTGTCGGTGGACGTGCGCGACGGCGACCCGGCCACGACGCCCGCCCTCGTCGCGAGAGCGTTCACGGCGCTGCACGCGGCGGACCGACGGTTCAGCCGGTACGACCCGCGCAGCGAAGTCAGCCGCTTCGGGCGCGGCGAGCTGCTCCCGGCGGACCTGTCCGAGGACCTGAGAGAGGTCTTGGGCGTTGCCGGGCGGGCCTGGCGGGACTCGGGCGGGGCCTTCTCGGTCCGCCGCCCCGACGGGTCGGTGGACACCGACGGCGTGGTCAAGGGGTGGGCTGTCCAGCGGGCCACGGACATCCTGGCGGCCGGCGGGCTGACGCGCTTCTGCTGGAACGCGGGAGGCGACGTGGTGACCCGTGGCGAGCCGGAGGCCGGGCGCGGATGGCACGTGGCCGTGCGGGACCCGCTGGGCGGCGAGGCGTTCCTGGCCGTCCTGGAGCTGCGCGACGGTGCCGTCGCGACGTCCGGCACCTACGAGCGCGGGAATCACGTGTGGGACGGCCGGACGGGTACGCCCGCCACCGCCCTGCTGTCCGCGACGGTGGTCGCCCCGGACCTCACGACCGCCGACGTGCTGGCCACGAGCGTCCTGGCGCTCGGGCCCGACGGCGTCAGGTGGGCGTCCGGCGCCGGCGCGACCGCGGTGATCGCCGTGGCCGCCGACGGGCGGATCCTCACCGACCCGGCGGGCGCGGAGCTGCTGGCAGCTCGAGGGTGATCACCGCTCCGGCGGCCCCGCCGGGACGTGACTCCGCCCGCACCGAGCCTCCGTGCTGGGACGCGACCTCGGCGACGAGCGCCAGCCCGATCCCGTAGTGGCGCCGTCCGGGCTCGCCGTCCGTCTCGTTGCGGTGCGACGCGAACCGTCGGAACAGGTCGGCCGCGTCGGCGGACAGTCCCGGACCGTCGTCACGCACCGACACCGACACGCGGTCGGATGCGACCTCGACGCAGACCTCCACGCTCCCGGCCGCGTGGTCGAGCGCGTTGTCGACGAGCGCAGTCACAGCCCGTCGGACCGAGGGGGCCGACGCCAGCGCGACGGCGCGGGGCTCGCCGGACCGGGTGAGCGTGACGCCGCGGAGCTGCCCGGACGCGCGCGCCGCCTCGACGACGTCGTCGGCCACACCGGCGACGTCGACCGGGACCGGGTCGACCGACCGGGCGTCTGCCGCCAGCAGCATGTCGTCCAGGACCGCCGTGAGCGCGGCGGTGTCGGCCAGGAGCCCGTCGACGTCGTGCTGCACGCGGTCCGGCGGCGACGTCCCCCAGTCGGCCGTCATGTGCCGGTCCAGCAGCTGGGCCCGCGTCGACAGCAGCGTGAGCGGTGTCCGCAGCTCGTGGCTGGCGTCGGCGACGAAGCGCCGCTGCAGGCTCAGCGCGCCCACCATCGGCCTGACCGCTCGACGGGCGAGCCACGCCCCACCCAGCCCGGCCAGTGCCACCCCCACGCCGCCTGCGACCAGCAGCGCAGCGACGAGCCGCTCACGCTCCTCGTGGCCGGCGCGGGGGTCGATCGCCGCCTGCACGACCCGGTCCCCGGAGCGCCCGGTCACGACCGTCACCTCCCCGGCACCGGTGGAGACGGTCGTGCGCACGTCGTTCCCGGCCTCGGCCACGTCGCGCAGGGCATCGACGTCGGGGAGGCCGGTCGGCAGGTCGGCCGAGGACTCCTGCTCGCCGTGGTGGACGACCGTGACCCACATGCCGGCGGGGGCGTCGTGGACGTCGTCGATGGAGTGCACGGCCGCACGCGCCTGGGACAGGGACGCGGCGTGCTGCGACCGGCTCACGATGACCAGGACGGTGGCGGACACCGCGCCGAGCACCACGAGGGCCAGCCCGGCGATCTGCAGGCCCAGCCGCCACGACGTACGTCGGACGACGAGTCGCTCGTGGGCCGTCAGGTCGGTCATGCGTCACCCAGGCGGTAGCCGGAGCCCCGGACAGTCGACACGGTCGTGCGGCCAAGCTTGCGACGCAGGTAGTACACGTAGGTGTCGACCACCCCTTCGTCCTCCGCGTCCGGGAACACCCGGTCCAGAAGGTCAGGCCTGCTGAACACGTGGCGGGGCCGCCGCGCCAGGACCTCGAGCAGGGCGCTCTCGCGCTCGGTCAGGCCCACGGACCGTCCGCCGCCGAGCGTGACCTCCCGGGAGCCGAGGTCGAGCGAGCCGCCCGGCACAGGGATCGTCGTCGCCTCGTCGTGATGCCGTCGACGCAGGGCCCGCAGCCGGGCGGCGAGCTCGTCGAGGTCGAACGGCTTGCTCATGTAGTCCTCGGCCCCCGCGTCCAGGCCGGCGACCCGGTCGGCCGGGTTCCCCAGCGCGGACAGCACCAGGGCGGGCGTCAAGACACCCCGCGAGCGCAGCCGGGCCAGGAGGTCGAGGCCCTCGATCGCGGGCAGGCCACGGTCGAGCACCATGACGTCGTAGCTGCGGGTCAGTCCCAGGTGCAGGCCGCGCTGCCCGTCCGGTGCGACGTCGACGTCGTACCCCTCGCCGGACAGGATCTGCTCGAGCATCTCGGCCAGCTGGCGGTCGTCCTCGACCAGGAGCAGCGGCACCCCGGTCCCCATGTCTCGCTCGCCTACAGACCGGAGACGCCGAGCAGCCGGCCGACGGCGTAGGTCACGGTCATGGCCACGGCTCCGCCGACGACCAGACGCACCACGGCCGGCAGCCGTCGGGCACCGCCAAGATGCGCGCTGATCCCGCCGGTGACGGCCAGCGCCACCAGGACCGCTGCGAACGTCACCGCGACCCGGACCGACGCCGGGGCGAGCGACACCGCCAGCAACGGCAGGAGCGCCCCTGCCGTGAAGGAGACGCCCGACGAGATCGCCGCGTGCACCGGGTTCGTCAGAGCCCCGGGGTCGAGACCGAGCTCGACGTCCAGGTGCGCTGCCAGCGGGTCGCGGGCGGTCAGCTCCTCGGCGACCGCGCGGGCCGTGCCACGCGAGAGGCCCTTGGACTCGTACATCCCGACGAGCTCGTCCAGCTCGCCCTCGGGGTCGCTCTCCACCTCGCGCCGCTCCTGCTCGATCAAGGCGCGCTCCGCGTCCCGCTGGCTGCTGACGGACACGTACTCGCCGAGCGCCATCGACACCGCACCCGCCACCAGTCCGGCGATGCCCGCCACGAGGATCGGCCCGATCTGCGTCGTCGCCCCGGCGACCCCGACGACCAGGCCCGCCGTCGAGATGATCCCGTCGTTGGCGCCGAGCACCCCGGCGCGCAGCCAGTTCAGCCGCGCAGCGTCGCGGCCCCGACCGTCGTCGACCAGCCGGGCCGTCGTTCCCCCGAACGCTGCCATGACATCGACGCTAGGCCGCTCGACGACGGGGCGCCACGAAGGTTTGGCTGGCCTCGCCGGCTCAGGCCGCGGGTTCGTCCACCGCCGTGATCGGCTTGGTGATGTCCTCCAGGGACTTTCCTTCCGCGTTGATCCCGAAGGCGATCTCGACGATGCCACCGATCACCATGATCAGGCCACCGATCACGTACCCGACGACCAAGCCGGTCCGATCCTGCCCGTCGCCGATCAGCCACCCGAAGAAGAACGGTCCGATGGCGCCGAAGATCTGGGCGATCGCGAAGAACACGGCGATGGCCTCGGCGCGGATCTCGATGGGCCAGGTCTCGCTCACGGTCAGGTAGGCCGAGCTGGCACCTGCCGAGGCGAAGAAGAAGATGATGACCCACACGAGGGTCTGCGTCGTGGCGTCCAGGATGTCGGCTCCGAACATCCACGCACTGATGGCCAGGAGCACGCCCGATATCAGGTAGGTGCCGGAGATCATCTTCTTGCGGCCGACGGTATCGAACAGGGGGCCGAGCAGCAGCGGCCCGAGCAGGTTGCCTATGGAGAACGCGAGCCCGTAGATGGGCACCTTCGTGGCGGAGACCCCGTAGAACTCTGTCAGCACCAGGGCGTAGGTGAAGAAGATCGCGTTGTAGAGGAAGGACTGCGTGATCATCAAGGTGGCGCCCAGGACGGCGCGTTTGGGGTACTCCCGGAACACGAGTCGCAGGAAGACGAGATAGCCGTACTTCTGATCAGGCACGAGCGAGATCGCCTTGCTGTCGTCCAGAGGCTCGAGCACCTGGCCGTGCTGGCGTGCGTTGTCCTCGATCTTGGCGAGCTCCTGCTCGGCCTCGTCGACGCGTCCGTGGCTCATCAGCCAGCGAGGACTCTCCGGCAGCGTTCTTCCGACGATGATCACGACCAGCGCCAGGACCGGGCCCATGAGGAAGGCCAGGCGCCAACCGACGTTGATCGGGAACGCGTTGAGGAAGATGAGCGAGACGAAGGACCCGATGATGGCGCCGGCCCAGTAGGTCCCGTTGATCCAGATGTCGACACGCCCGCGGTACTTCGACGGCATCATCTCGTCGATCGCGGAGTTGATCGCCGCGTACTGACCGCCGATGCCCATGCCGGCGATGAACCTGGTCGCGTAGAAGGCGACGAGCCACCCGGTGTGGTGACCGGTGATGAACGCAGCCAGACCGGTACCCAGCAGGTAGAGGAGCAGCGTGACGATGAGCAGCCGCTTGCGTCCGAGCTTGTCGGAGAGGCGGCCGAAGACCAGCGCGCCGAGCATCTCGCCGATCAGGTACACCGACGCGATGAGCCCGATCTCCTCGGAGGTCATGCCCAGCGTCTCCGGGCTGGTCAGCACGCCGGTCACGGAGCTCGAGATCGTGATCTGGAGCCCGTCCAGGATCCATGCCGCGCCGAGGCCGGCCACCATCCGGGTGTGGAACGGGGTCCAGCTGAGTCGATCGAGCCGCGCCGGGATCGTCGACCGGATGACCGCGCTGGTGCTCATCGGGTCACCTCCTCGGTCGAAGCGGCGCGCGTCCAGGTCTGAGCGTCCACGGCGACAACTCCCTCGTGCGCCCTCAGCTGGACGCGTCCCTACGTCCTCGACGGTGAGGTGCAGGTCGAGTCCAGCACCGTCGAGCGGCCGCCGTCGTCATCCCGTCGGCATGATGGTCGGTCACGCTCGACGCCCGTAGTGTCGAGTTGGCGTCGGGGCGACATCCGGACGATCAGACCGGGGCACGCCGGCGCCACCACGACCCCCCGGAACGGGCGTGCAGATCGGCGGGACGCCAGCGACGTCGGTGGCGCACAGCGGACCCGGCACGGCTCGGTCCGCGCCTCTCGATGAAGGAGCGCCGACGTGAACATGTGGGTGCGATGACCGACCACTACGACGTCGTCGTCATCGGGTCGGGCGCGGGCGGCGCGACCCTGACGCACCGCCTCGCACCGTCGGGCAAGAGAGTCCTCCTCCTGGAGCGGGGCGGCTGGTCGCCACGCGAGTCCTCGAGCGGGGACGCGACCGAGGTGCTCGTCGGGGACCGGTACGCCTCACCGGACACCTGGTACGACTCGGACCTCACCGCGTTCCAGCCGCACGTGCACTACGCCGTCGGTGGTGCGACGAAGGTCTACGGCGCCGCTCTCGACCGGCTGCGGCAGAAGGACTTCCGAGAACTTCGCCACCACGGCGGCGTCTCCCCCGCCTGGCCGGTCACCTACGACGAGCTCGAGCCGTACTACGACCAGGCGGAGGACCTCTACCAGGTGCACGGCACACGCGGCGAGGACCCGACGGAACCCCGCTCGCGCCGCCCGTACCCCTTCCCCCCGGTCCTGCCCGAACCCCGGATCCAGGAGCTTTCCCGCGACCTGACTGCCCTCGGCCTGCACCCCTATCACGCTCCGTGCGGGATCGTGGTGGACGAGTCGAGCGCGGCGTCCAGCGCGTGCGTCCGGGCCGCCGCCTGCGACCGGTCCGCCAGCCTGCTGCACGCACGGGCGGACGCAGAGGTCATCGCGGTGCGGCCCGCGCTCCGGCATCCCAACGTCACCCTGGTGACCAACGCCCAGGTGCGGCGGCTCGGGACCGACGACTCCGGACGCACCGTGACCTCGGTGGTGGCGGAGGTCGACGGCGTCGACCAGCGGTTCTCGGGCGATGTCGTCGTCGTGTCGGCGGGCGCCGTCAACTCGGCGAAGCTGTTGCTGGCCAGCGCCAACGACCGGCACCCCCGAGGGCTGGCGAACGGCTCCGACCAGGTGGGACGGCGTGTCATGTTCCAGAACCGCCGCACGTACATGGCGACCTCGCGCGAGCGCCCCGACACCCGCTTCGAGACGACGCTCGGCATCAACGACTTCTACTTCGGCGACGAGACCTTCAGGTTCCCGATGGGCAACGTGCAGCTGGGCGGCACGTCGTCACTCCCGGTCGACGGGGCCGCCGAGCACGCGGTCGGCTTCTGGCTGTGCACGGAGGACCTGCCCGACCCCGCCAACCGCGTGACGCTCGGGATCCGCGGCAACGTCGTGCTGGCCTACACCCCGAACAACCGGCGCCCGCTCGACGAGCTGTACCGGCGGCTGCAGGGCGTCCTGGGCAACCTCGGCGTGCCCGGGCATGCTCTGGTGCGACGCGACTCGTCCAGGAGCGCCGACACCGCCGTCGCTGACTTCGCGCACCAGGCGGGGACGGTCCGTTTCGGCGACGACCCCGCGACGTCGGTGCTCGACCGGGACTGCCGCGCGCACGAGGTGGACAACCTCTACGTCGTCGACACCAGCTTCTTCCCCAGCATCGGCGCGGTGAACCCGGCCCTGACAGCCATGGCCAACGCCTTGCGGGTGGGCGACCACCTGCTGGACCGGCTCGGCTGAGACAACCACTCAAGGAGGAACCCATGGACGCGAACAGCCCCGCCTCACCCTTCCCGCCGATCGCCGAGTACGCCTTCCTGTCGAACTGTCACACCGGCGCGCTGGTGGCACCGGACGGGTCGGTGGACTGGCTGTGCGCCCCGCGGTTCGACAGCCCGAGCATCTTCGGGAGCCTGCTCGACCGCGGCGCCGGCTACTTCCGGTTCGCGCCTTACGGGATCAACGTGCCGACGTCCCGGGCCTACGACCCCGGCACCAACGTGCTGGTCACCACGTGGCACACGCCGTCGGGCTGGCTCGAGATCCGCGACGCGCTGACGATGGTGCGGCGGGAGGGAGCGGACGACACGACCCCGCACACCCGCCCTCCCGCCGACGACGACGCGGAGCACGTCCTGGTACGGACCGCGACGTGCCTCGAGGGCACGGTGCGGGTCGAGCTGGTGTGCGACCCTGCCTTCGACTACGGCCGGCACCGCGCACCGTGGTCTCTTGGCGCGCCGGGTGCGCACACGGCGGACATCAGCGGTGCTGGGGTGTCCCTGCGGTTGACCACGGACCTCGCGCTCGGCGTCGAGGGGGACGCGCTCCGGGCCCGGCACGAGCTCTCCGCGGGCGAGACCGTGTTCTGCGCGCTGTCCTGGGGCGCCGCGCTGGAAGGCCCCACGACCGCCGACGACGCGACGGCGCGGATCGCGGCGACCCGCGACTTCTGGCGGCGCTGGCTCAGCCGCGCGCTGCTGCCCGATCACCGCCTGCGGCCCTACGTCGAGCGGTCGGCTCTGGTGATCAAGGGACTCACCTACATGCCGACGGGCGCGACGGTCGCGGCCCTCACGACCTCGCTGCCGGAGACCCCCGGCGGAGAGCGCAACTGGGACTACCGGTACACGTGGATGCGCGACTCGACGTTCACGCTCCAGGCCCTGCACTACCTGCGGCTCGACTGGGAGGCCGACGAGTTCATGCAGTTCGTCGCCGACGTCGAAGCGAACGAGGACGGTGGGCTGCAGATCATGTACGGGATCGACGGTCGTCGCGACCTCACCGAGACCACCCGGGACGAGCTGACCGGGTACCAGGGCGCGCGGCCGGTCCGGCTCGGCAACGGCGCGTTCGACCAGCGGCAGAACGACGTGTTCGGCTCCGTGCTCGACTCGATCCTCCTGCACACGCGCCGCAGCGAGCGGCTGCCCGCGCGCCTGTGGCCCATCGTCAAGGCGCAGGCCGAGTGCGCGGCGGCGGTCTGGCAGCAGCCCGACCAGGGCATCTGGGAGGCCCGGGGCAAGCCCCAGCACTACGTGTCGTCGAAGATCATGTGCTGGGTGGCCATGGACCGCGCGGCCCAGCTCGCCGGGATCCGTGGCGAACCCGACCTGGAGTCGAGCTGGCGCGCCACGGCCGACGAGATCAAGGCGGACATCCTCGAGCACGGTGTCAGCGACCGCGGGGTCCTCCGGCAGCACTACGAGACGGATGCTCTCGATGCGTCCACGCTGCTGGCGGCGCACTTCGGCCTGCTCCCCGGCACGGACGAGCGGTTGCACGCGAGCGTCCTGGCCATCGCCGACGAGCTGTCCGAGAACGGTTTCGTCCTGCGCTACAAGACCGACGAGACCGACGACGGGATGTCCGGCAAGGAGGGCACGTTCATCATCTGCTCGTTCTGGCTCGTGTCCGCACTCATGGTCGTGGGCGAGAACCAGCGGGCGCTGGACCTCATGGAACGCCTGCTGCGGATCGCGTCGCCGTTCGGCCTCTATGCCGAGGAGTTCGAGGTGGACGCCGCGCGACACCTCGGGAACATCCCGCAGGCGTTCTCGCACCTCGCACTGATCGAGGCCGCAGCACGCATCATCCTCGCCGAGAGGGTTCACGAGATGTCCCTCTGAGACACCTGACCGACGTCACGCTCACACGTCGGTGTACCCGGGACGGCACGGCCCGGGGGCTTGCGGTGCCCGTGCGACCGAGCGGTAGTGTGCCTGACGTGGGGGAACGTCCCGTTTTGCCCGGTTGGTCCACGGTCCGAAGCTCGTCGGCGGCCCTGCGGACGCCGTCCACGGTCGCGCTTCTGACGCCGCGCACCGGACTCGTCCTGCTGCCGCGCCAGGACCTTCTCGACAGGCTGAGCACGACGTGGTTCCGGGTGGTCGCCCTCGTCGCAGGTCCCGGGTACGGCAAGTCGACGGTCCTGCGCCAATGGGCGGAACGACTGGCAGGGCTGGCCGCGTGGCACATCTGCGTCGACGAGGACAACGACCCGGCCCACCTCCTGTCAGCGCTCGGCGAGGCGGCCGGGCTGGGATCGGGCATCGTGACGGTCGCCTCACTCGTCGCGGCTGCGCGCTCCAGCCCCCCGCGAGTCTTCGTGCTCGATGATCTTCAGAAGGTCACGCAGGCGGGAGGCCTCAACGTCCTGACCGACGTCATCGACCGGCTGCCGGACGGCTGGCGCGTGGCGTTCGCCTCCCGGAACCGACCTCGGCTCCCGATCGCCCGGCTCCGTGCGGCCGGCGACCTTCTGGAGCTCGACGAGGAACAGCTCTCGATGCGGGTCGACGAGCAGACGCAGGTCCTCGAGTCCTTGGGCGTCAGGCTGTCGGCCGAGGCCTCCGACGCGCTGCACGACCGCACCGAGGGTTGGCCTGCCGGCGTGGCCCTGGCCGCGATGGCGACCCTCGAGGGCGGGGAGGCCGCGGCGTCGACGTTCTCCGGCGACGACCGCTTCGTCCGGGAGTACCTGCGCGCCGAGGTGATGTCCGGCCTCGGTCCCCGCGAGACGTCGCTCCTGATCCGCTGCGCGATCCTCGACGAGCTCTCGGGCCCGATGTGCGACGCCGTGCTTCGCGTTCGGTCGTCCGGCGCCACGCTCGACCACCTGGCGACGGACCGGGTGATCCGGCCGGTCGGACGGGACGGCGACCGATACGAGTGCCATCCTCTGCTCCACGACCTGCTGCGCGCAGAGCTGCATCGCAAGGAGCCGATGCTCGTCCCGGTGCTGCATCAACGGGCAGCGGGCTGGCTGGCGGACAACGGCATGCCAGAACGGGCCATCGAGCACGCGCACCGAGGCGGGGACGTGGCGGGCCTGGCGCGCATGGTGCTCGAGTGCGCCCAGACGACCTGGGCGAGCGGTCGCATCGACACCGTGCACCGATGGATGTCGTGGCTCGAAGAGGCGAACGACTTTCCCGCGTTTCCCGCGGTCGCCGCACACGCCGCCCTCATCTTCGCGCTGGTCGGGGAGCCCGCACGGGCTGACCGCTGGTCGGCGATGGCGAGCGAGGCGGCCGGCGACGGAACGCTCTCGGACGGGAGCACGGTCGCGGCGACGCTCGCCTACCTGCGGGCGATCGAGGCCCGACAGGGCGCTGAGCAGATGCGGCTCGATGCTCGTCAGGCATGGGACGGGATGTCTGCCGCGAGCCCGTTCCGCGTGACCATGCTGCACACGCAGGGACTCGCCGCCCTGCTCGCCGGCGAGCTGGACAGCGCCGACGACCTGTTCGTCGAGGCCCTGGAGGCCGGCGAGGCCGCGGGGATCGATCCGCTGGTGGCCATGGTGCTCTGCGAGCGCGCGACGGTCGCCGTCGAGCGGGGCGAGTGGAGGTCCGCTGTGCCGGCCGTCCGGCGTGCGGCCGAGATCGTCGCCGACGGTGGCTACGGGTCGTACTGGACGAGCGCGCTCGTCCATGCCTGGTCGGCGCGAACGGCCGTGCACCAGGGTCGGCGCACAGAGGCGGCCCGGCACGCACGCAACGCGCTCGACCTGCGCCCGCTGCTCACCCACGCCCTGCCCGTGGTCTCGACGCAGGCCCTCCTGACCACGGCGCAGGCGTCCTTGGCCCTGGGCGATCTCCAGTCAGCCTCCGCGACCGTCCAGCAGGCGACCGAGATCATGCGGCGGCGCCCGGGACTCGGGAACCTGCCGGAGAGAGTCGAGGCGATCGGCATGCTCGTGCACGAGGCCAGCTCCGAGGGGCGCGTGGACAAGCTCACCCCGGCCGAGGTTCGACTCATGCCCTACCTCGCGACCCAGCTCACGTTCCCGATGATCGGCGAGCGTCTGGGGATCACCGGGAACACGGTCAAGACCCAGGCGATCTCGAGCTATCGCAAGCTCGGCGTCTCGTCGCGGATGGAGGCCGTGGCTCTCTGGGAGCGTCTCGACGGGGCGTAGCCCACGCGGGGTGCGGCATCACCCGCCGGGGATGACGCGCACCTGATCGGCCCGCTGCCACATTGGCAGAGTCGGTCGGCGCTGCTCGACCCGGTCGCGGCCACCGGCGACCATGCCCCGCTCGACCTGATCGGCCGCTCACGAAGAGGACGGGACACGATGGCACAATCCAGCGAGAGCATCCTGATCAACGGGTTCGGCGTCCTCTTCGTGATCCTGAACTCGTTCGGGCTCGGTCTGCGGCTGTCGATCGGCAAGCTCCTGGCCCAAGCCGTTGCGCACTGGAAGATCGCGGTGTGGGCGTTGGTGATCAACTTCGTCGTCATCCCCGCCTTGTTCATCGGGTACCTGCTGACGGTGGCGTCGTCCATCCCCGACGAGATCAAGGCGGGGTTCTGCATCGCCGCCCTGTGCGCGGGAATGCCCTTCGCCCCCGTCCTCGCGAAGCTGGCCAGGGCAGACGTCGGCATCGCCACCACCCTCCTGGTGGTCCTGACGGCCGCGACCATCGTCGCCCTGCCGCTGGGTCTGCCTCTCGCGATCGATGCCGTCGACGTGCAGCTCAGCACCTCGTCGTGGGACATCGCGTGGCCGCTCCTGCTCTTCCTGCTGCTCCCCCTGGTGCTCGGGTGCGGCTTCCGGCTGTGGTGGCCCGACCTGACGCCGCAGCTGGCGCGATGGGCCGTCCGGGTGGCCATCCTGTGCCTGCTCTTCAACCTCAACTTCACGCTCGTCGCCTACTGGAGCCAGTTCGTGCAGACCTGGGGCACCGAGAGCTACATCGCGGCCTTCGCCGGCCCGTTCATCGGCCTCGGGTGCGGCTACCTGCTCGTGTCCGTCCTGCGCGTCAAGGACGTGAGGATCAGGCACGCGACCGAGACGACCACGGCGGTGCGCAACATCGCGCCGATGCTCCTGATGATGATCTTCCCGTTCGGGGCCGACCCCCTGATCACCGTGTCGATCACGATCCTCAACACGGTCGGCCTCGTGATCGTGCTGCTCTTCGTGCTGATGTGGAGACGTGCTGCTGAACCGTCCGAGGCTCACGCTCCAGGCCCACCCACGCAAGCTCTACCCAGGACCTGAAAACGCTGCGTCGACGCGCTTCCGGCCCGCCGCCCGACTGCTCGACGGCGTTCCTCACCGGCCCGCGGTGATGGCCGAGAGCAGCCCTGGCAGGTCGACGAGCACGACCCGGATCGCTGCGTCGCTGCACCCGTACGGCAGGACGAGCGTCCGACCGTGCAGCAACGCCCCGCACGAGTACACGACGTTGGGCACGTACCCGTCGCGCTCGTCGGGCGACGGGGTCAGCAACGGCTCCGCGAGGCTGCCCAGGACGCGACGCGGGTCGTCGAGGTCGAGAAGCATCGCGCCGATGCTGTACTGCCGCATCGGTCCGACGCCGTGGGTGAGGACGAGCCATCCGGCGGGGGTCTCGATCGGTGACCCGCAGTTGCCCGCCTGGACGATCTCCCACGCCCGGTCGGGCGCGCTCAAGGTGCCGAGGTCGTCCCAGTGCCGCAGGTCGGAGGACCCGGCGAGCGAGTTGCTCTCGCGGTCCCACCGGGAGAGAGCCAGGTACTGACCGCCGACCCTGCGCGGGAAGAGCGCCATGCCCTTGTTCTTCGCGCCGGGACCGCTGAGCCGGCTCATCCGGAACGAGCGGAAGTCGTCGGTGGCGACGAGGTGCGGCGCGACGGTCTCCCCGTCGAACGCCGTGTAGGTGCCGAGATAGCTGCGCCGACCGCCGGAGTACTCGACCTCGACGAGCCTCAGGTCTTCGATGCCGTGGCGCTCGGCGGGGCTGCTCGGGAGCAGCACGCGGGAGCTGATCGCACTCTCCGCGGCAAACGCGACGTCATACGTGCACGCTGCCAACCATCCCAGCCGCGGGCTTGCCTCAACCGCCGAGGCCGGGAAGGTGGCGGGCAGCGAGCGCAGGAGCGCGTCGGCGTCGTCGCTGTCGCCCGCGAGCTCCTCGTTCTGCCGTCGCAGGTCGTCGCGGGAGTGCACGCTCTCGTGGCGCCGCGGCACGGTGGTCGTCGGGCCGACGACGTCGAAGGTGATGTCGTCGGCAGCGTCGATGACACCGGTCCGCAGCTCGACGCAGGAGATGTGCCCCTCACCCACCCCTCGGACGCTCATCACGAACCGGGTGCTCCCCGGTGGCAGCCCGGTCTGGTCGGGGTGCGCGACCATCGACGGGTTGAACAGGGCGGCCGACTCGATCGCGTACTCCTGGCTCATGCACGCACCTATGAGCCTTCGCCGCTCCACGGACAGGCCGCCCGGGTCGCCGAGGTGGCGTGCGACGAGGTCGAACCGCTCGTCGAGGAGGGCGACGAGGTCGTGGTGGCGCCGGCCGAAGGAGGCGATGACCCCGGCGAGGGCGCGCTCCACCTCGGCGTCCGGCAGCGCCAGCACGCGCCCGAGGACGGCAGACATGCGGGAGATGCCCGCCCCGTGGATCTCCTCGCCCGGCAGGAACGGGGTACTGACCACTCGCGCCGCGTCCGGACGCAGCACGTGCGGCGTGCGCCGAACCAGCGGCGGGGCGTCGACGAGCGTCACGCCACGGCCTGGACGAGCGCCAGGCGCCCGAGCTGGAGGGTGGACAGGGCGGCGAGCGTCGACTCGGCACCCTGGTTCTGGTTGACCCCGCGCACGTGCAGGCCGTCGTAGCCGCCGCCGGTGCGGTCGTCGTAGAGCGCCATCCCCGTGTCGTTGTCGCCCAGGAACCAGCCGACGCACCGGTCGAGGTAGGTCAGCCAGACCTCGTGCCGCGTCGCGCGGAAGGCACGCCAGCACGCCTCGGCGAGTGCCGCGACCTCGATGGGTTGCTGGTCGAAGCCGGGCCGGTGCTCGCCGGGCGTCCGGCCACCCACCGGGGTCATCGAGAGGTGGCCCTCGTGGGTCTCCTGCGCGACGAGCCAGTGCAGGAGGTCGATCCCCGCCTGCAGGACCTCGTCGTCGCCGAGCGCGGCACCGATGGCGACGAGCGCCTCCGGCAGAACCGCGTTGGCGTACGTCAGGCGCGCGTCCGGCCACGGCCACGCGGGGTCGGTCGGGCAGGCGAGGACCGTGCGTGCGTCCGCGAGCAGTCCATGGGCGGCACGGTTGTCGGGCTGGACCTCGAGCACCTCGGCCGCGCCGAGCGTCGCGTAGGCCATGGCATGCCACCAGGGGGAACGGCGTTCGAGGCTCACGGCGGCCGCGTCCAGCGAGGCCCGACGCACACGGGGGTCGCCTGTGGCGGCCGCCGCCGTGCCGAGGGCCCAGAGGGCACGGCCCCAGTGGTCCTCGACCGTCGCGGTGTCGGTCCAGCGACCGGCCACGTCGCGTCGGTTGTGGAACCGGCCGAGGCCGTCCTGAGCGAAGAGGGTGAACCGCAGGTAGGTGTCGGTCAGCGCATCGACCTGCGGGGTTGCCCCGTGCTGCCGCGACGTCACGACGAGCCCCCGCGCCACGTCGTCGAGGCAGTAGCCGTGCTCGGGCCGCGGCTCGGTGAGCAGCGCGTGCTCGAACAGCCCGATCGGAGTGCTGAGGTGTGCGAGGTGGTCGAACACCGGGGCGGGGTACATCAGGCCGCGGACAGGGTGCGCGCGCGGACGAGGCCGGCGGCGAGGTCGACGTACTGCTCGGCCACGGCGGACCAGAGCAGGCTGGGCGCGACGGCACGCGAGGCGGCGGCCATCGATCCGGCGAGGCCGGGCTCGGTGAGCACGCGCCGCAGTGCCGCTGCGATCGCGGCGGGGTCGCGGCGTGGGACAAGGAGTCCCGCGCCACCGGACAGAAGCTCGACCGCGTGCGGGAATGCCGTCGACACGACGGGCTTCCCGGCGACGACGGCCTCCGTGAGAACACCGGACGTCACCTGGTCCGGGGAGTCGTAGGGCAGGAGCACGACGTCGGCCGAGCGCACGATGCGCTGCAGCGTGGGGACGTCGAGATAGCGGGCGTCGAACTGCACCATCGGCCCGAGGCGCAGGTGGTCGACGAGCCGCTCGAGCCCTCGCCGGTACGCCTCGCCGTTGCGCTCGAGGACCTTCGGGTGGGTCTCGCCGACGATCCGGTACGTCGGGAGGGGACGCAGGTCTGCGAGGTCGGCCAGCGCCTCGAGGGCCCACTCGATGCCCTTGCCCTCGCCGAGCAGCCCCCAGGTCAGCACCGTGGGGGTTGTGCGCACGGGCGTGACCGTGTCGTCGATCCTGCGGTCGTCCCGGGCGCCGTGGGCGATCACGGTGACGGACGCCGGGTCCACGCTCCAGCCCGTGATGAGCCGCTGCCGACCCGCCTCGGTCATGGTCACCGTCACCGTCGACGCCGCGACCACCTTCGCGAGAACCTCGTGCTGATGGGGCGTCGGGTGGGCGAGGACGGTGTGCAGGACCGTGATGACGGGGACGCGCACCCGGGCGAGGACGTCGAGGACGTCTGCTCCGTCGCGACCACCGAAGATCCCGTACTCGTGCTGGACCAGCGCGACGGCACAGGCGTTGAGCGCCGCCGCCGCGGCCCTCGCCTCGTCCGGCGAGCCCGTGACCAGCTGGTGGGTGACGAGCGGGAGCGGGGGTTGCAGGCTGTCGACGACCCGGATCACCGAGACGTCGGCACCGGCTTCGATGAGGTGGGTGGCGAGCGCCGACGAGAAGGTCGCGAGGCCACACTGCGTGGGGGGAAACGTACTGAGGATGCCGAACCTGGTGGCCATGAAGGCCCTTCGCACTGGTGGTGCTTGCAGCGGAGTGCGCTACCGACCTCGGGCGGGGCCTGATCGACATCCCCGGGCGTCCTGGCCCGCCGGTCGCTGCGCAGCCGGGCCTGGCACCGCATGGCTAGGCTACCAGTCGCGGTCGGTCCCCTCCGGGGACCCGTGGCCGGTCCAGCCGTGGAGGCACCCCGTCAAGATCGCCGTGCTCGCCTCGATCGCACACCGCACGCCACCGCGCTCGTACGGGCCGTGGGAGCAGGTCGCCTCGACCCTCGCCGAGGGCCTGGTCGAGCGGGGCCACGACGTCACCCTCTTCGCCACGGCCGACTCGCAGACCCGTGCACGACTGCACGCCGAGGCGCCGACGGGCTACGAGGAGGACCCGACGATCGACGTCAAGGTGTTCGAGTCCTTGCACATCGCGGCGGTGTTCGAGCGCGCTGCGCAGTTCGATGTGATCTCCAACCAGTTCGACTTCCTGCCGCTCACCTACAGCCGTCTCACTCCGACGCCCGTGGTGACGACCGTCCACGGCTTCTCCTCGGAACGCATCGTGCGCGTGTATCGCGCCTACGACGACATCGCGCACTACGTCTCCATCAGCGACTCCGACCGCCATCGGGACCTCACCTATGCCGCGACGATCCACCACGGTCTCGACCTCACGCAGTTCGCCGCCGGCACGGGCGGCGGCGGGTACCTGCTGTTCCTCGGTCGCATCCATCCCGACAAGGGCACGCACCGAGCGATCCAGGTCGCGCAGCGATCCGGGCTGCCGCTGGTCATTGCCGGCGTCGTGCACGACGAGCCGTACTTCCGGTCTCTCGTCGAGCCGCACGTCGATGGCTCGCGGGTGCGCTTCGTCGGCTCGGTCGGGCCCGTCGAGCGGGACCGGTTGCTGGGTGGCGCGGTCGCGTTGCTGCACCTCATCGACTTCGAGGAGCCGTTCGGGCTCTCGGTCGTCGAGGCGCTCGCCGCGGGCACGCCCGTCATCGCCACCCCGCGGGGCTCGATGCGGGAGCTGATCCGCGACGGTCGCAACGGATTCCTCGTCCGCGACGACCAGGACGCTGTCACCGCAGTCGGTCGCCTGTCCGCGATCGATCGGACGGTGTGCCGGCAGGACGCCGAGACCCGGTTCAGTGCCCGGCGCATGGTCGACGACTACGAGCTGCTCTTCGAACGTGTCGCCGCTGCGGAGCGATGACGCGTTGCCGGGCACCGCGGAGCCGGGTTCTGCATCACCGCCCCTGTGCGCGGGCATCCTCGACACGATCACTTGCGCCGTCTCGGGGAGCCGGTAGCGTCGCGGGCACGGCCTGGCGGAGCTGCACAACGTCGTCATCGTCCGATGCGCGGTGACGTCAGGTCCTCGCTCACGACGACTTGGGGCCCTGATGCGCACTCCCTCCGCAACGACCTCCTTCCCCCGGCGGGGTGCCCGCCATGTCTGAGGTCGAGGCGGGGATATCGACCGAGTCCGGGTTGCGGGGCTTCCTCAACCGCGGGGGTTTCTGGCGGTTCCTGCTGGTCCTCGTGGTCTACCTGGTCGTGTACCAGCTCGCGGGCCGTCTCGGGGGCGCGATCGGCGGTCACTACACGGACGACGACCTGCTGAGCAGCGTCGGCGCGATCTTCTTCCAGGTCACCTTCGGGCTGGTCGTCGGGGCGGTCGTCCTGCTCGCGTTCTCGGCGTACATGGGCTGGACGCGGGAGCTGTTCGCCCGACAGCCGATCTACCGGTCGTGGTGGATGTGGATCGCGCCGGTCGTCGTGCTGGTCCCGATCGTGCTCCGCCTGCTCGGGATCGACTGGGGCGCGCACACCGTCGCCGTGGTTGTCTTCATGCTTGCGACCGGGCTGCTGATCGGCTTCGTCGAGGAGCTCACCTACCGTGGGCTCGGCGTGAAGATGCTGCGCGACGGCGGTCACGGTGAGTGGGCGGTGGCCGCGCTGTCGTCGCTGCTCTTCGGGCTCTCGCACCTCGTCAACCTCGTCGGCGGTCAGTCATTCACGACCGTCGGACCCACGGTCCTGTACACGCTCGCCTTCGGCGTCCTGATGTACCTGTCCATGCGGGCGACGGGCTTCCTCGCCGTCGCGATGGTCCTGCACGGCCTGACGGACCCGACGACGATCCTGGCCACCGGTGCGCTCGACGAGCTGAAGACGGGCTCCGCCGAGAACGGCTTCCTGTCCGGCGCGGCGTTCGCGACGTTCCCGCTCATCGCCACCGGCCTGATCCTGCTGATCTTCATCCGTGGTCGCGTCGCGGACCGCCGCGCACCGGAACCACTGCCGGCATGACGGGAGTGCGTCCGGCGGCGCGGATCACCCCGTCGGTGCCGGTCGCCGCCGTGGTGTTCGTCGTCTACGTGATGCTCGTCGTCGGGCTCATGCGGGTCTCGGGCGTCGAGTACGAGCACTTCTTCGACACGGCTCGCACGACCCTGCGTTCGGCGGTCCTGCCGCTGGCCGTCGGTGCCGTCTGGCTGATCGCGTTCCTGCTCTGGTCGCGCTGGGACTTCGTGTTCCGCGACGCCCGCCGGCTCTCGTCGGGCGCCATGGTGTGGGCCCTGCCGATCGTGATGGCCGTGTCCCTCGTCCTGGGCCTCGTCGGCGTGGCCTGGGACCAGTTCGAGGTGAGCCACGTGCTCGCGGTGCTGCTGGCGAGCGTGCTGGTCGGGTTCACCGAGGAGACGCTGTTCCGCGGGGTCGTGCTGCGCGCGTTGCGACAGGGCACCCGGTCCGAGGCCGCCGCCCTGGGCTGGACCACGCTCTGGTTCGGGGCGTTCCACCTGACGAACCTGCTGCTCGGCGAGCCGGGTGCGGTCGTGCAGATGTTCTTCGCCGGGCTCGCCGGGCTGGGCTTCTACCTCGTCCGACGAGGCACCGGCGTGCTCGTCGCCGCCATGGTGCTGCACGGGTCGTGGGACTTCTCGGCCTTCCTCGTCGGCGTGCATCCCGGCGACGGGTTCGCCTCGAGCCTCGGCTCGTTCCTCATCCCCGTGGTCTACGTGCTCGCCGCGGTGACCCTGGTCGTCCTGCTCGTCCGCTACCGCCACGACCCCGCACGCGACGCGCTCACACCCCTGCAGTGAGTGCCTGGAGTCCCGTCACGCCGAGCAGCCGGCCGACGGCGTAGGTCCGACCCGGGCACGCGAGAGCTCGGGACCTCGGACCCTGTTCGCGCGCCCGAGGGCGGACGAGTGTGGACATGTCGAAGGTATTCGCGCAGCACCAACGGAGGTGCGAGATGAACCGCACGATCGTCGTGGGCTATGACGGCTCCGACCGCGCCGACCAGGCGCTGAGATGGGCGGCCGAGGAAGCCGGACGGCTCCGCGCCCCGCTCCACATCCTGCACGTGGCCCGTTCCGTCGTCGACGCCTACGTGGTCGCCGACCCGCACCTGGACCTGACCAGCCAGCTCGGCAACCAGGTCCTCGCCGGAGGCGTGGAGCGCGCGTACGCGGTGGATCCCGACCTCGTCGTCACCACGCAGCTCGAGGTCCAGGAGAGCGTCGCCGCCATGCTCGTCGAGGCGAGCACGCACGCCGCCCTGGTGGTCGTCGGCTCTCGAGGCCGCGGGGGGTTCGCGGGTCTGCTCCTGGGATCGGTCAGCGTCGCCGTCGCCGCCCACGCGCACTGCCCCGTGGTCGTCGTGCGCCAGGCCGCCCGGGAACCGTCGGGCACATCACGCCCTGTCGTGGTCGGAGTGGACGGCTCCCCCACCAGCGTCCGTGCGATCGACCTCGCGTTCGACCAGGCGTCGCGGCTCGGGGTCCCGCTGGTCGCGATCCATGCGTGGGAGCTGCCTCCGATGGCCGGGCCGGTGCCGGGGTGGACGCCGGACGAGGTCGAGGAGCTCCAGGTTGCCGAGAAGGCGCTGCTCTCCGAGAGCCTGGCCGGCCACGCCGAGCGGTATCCCGAGGTCGAGGTGCAGCCGATGGTGCGTCGCGGCGGCTCCGCGCAGGTCGTCCTGGCCGCCGCCCAGGATGCCGGGCTGCTCGTCGTCGGATCGCGGGGACGCGGGGGCTTCCGTGGCCTCCTGCTGGGATCGGTGAGCCAGGCGGTGCTGCACCACTCGACGTGCCCGGTCGTCGTCGTCCATCCCAGGTAGGAGCATGCGCGGAACTCGGTGGACGGCAGATCCTCGACCGGCCACAGAGCCGTGGCCGGTCGAGGATCGGAGCGGGCGAGTCAGCTGATCTTGCGGCGGTAGACCCGCATCGCGAAGAAGTACGCGACCAGCAGGATGCCGACGCACCAGGCCAGCGCGACCCAGATGTCGCTGTCCACCGGGTTGCCCGCGAACAGGTCCTGGAGGGCGTTGACGATCGACGTGACCGGCTGGTTCTCGGCGAAGGCGCGCACCGGGGCCGGCATGGTGTCCGTGGGGACGAACGCCGAGCTGATGAACGGCAGGAAGATCAGCGGGTAGGAGAATCCCGCGGCGCCGTCGACGGACTTGGCCGAGAGGCCGGCGATGACGGCGACCCAGGTGAGGGCCAGCGTGAACAGGGCCAGGATCCCGGCGACCGCGAGCCATGCCCCCACCCCTGCCGAGGTTCGGAATCCCATCAGCAGGCCGACCAGCACGATGATCACGACGGTGATCGCGTTGGACGCCAGCGACGTCAGCACGTGCGCCCACAGGACCGACGACCGGTTGATCGGCATGGAGTGGAACCGCTCGAAGATGCCGCTCTGCAGGTCGGTGAACAGCCGCACGGCCGTGTAGGCGATGCCCGAGGCGATCGCGATCAGCAGGATGCCCGGCAGCAGGTAGTTGACGTAGTTGTCGGTGCCGGTGTCGATGGCCCCACCGAACACGTAGACGAAGAGCACCATGATCGCGATCGGCGTGACGGCCGTCGTGATGATCGTGTCCACGCTGCGTGTGATGTGCCGCAGCGAGCGACCGGTCAGGTCGGCGGTGTCGCCGAAGAAGTGGGTCGTGGTCATGACTGGACCTCCGTGTTCTGGGACGGGGCGGCCTTGGTGCCGACGAGGGCGAGGAAGATCTCCTCGAGGGTGGGCTGCTTCTCGACGTACTCGACCGTCGCCGGGGGCAGGAGCGCCTTGAGCTCGGCCAGGGTGCCGTTCGCGATGATCCGGCCCTCGTGCAGGATCGCGATGCGGTCCGCGAGCTGCTCGGCCTCGTCGAGGTACTGCGTGGTGAGCAGGACGGTCGTGCCGCTCGTGGCGAGCTCCGAGATGACCTTCCAGACGTCGATGCGCGCCTCGGGGTCCAGCCCTGTGGTCGGCTCGTCGAGGAACAGGACCTTCGGCTTCCCGACGAGGCTCATCGCGATGTCGAGACGACGGCGCATGCCGCCCGAGTAGGTGGCCACCCGGCGCGCGGCCGCGTCCGTGAGGTTGAAGCGGGCGAGCAGGTCGTCGGCCACCTGACCGGGGTTCTTCAGGTGCCGCAGCTTCGCGACGAGCACCAGGTTCTCCCGGCCGGACAGGATCTCGTCGACCGCCGCGAACTGCCCGGTCAGGCTGATCGACTCCCGGACGGCAAGCGGGTCGGTCGCCACGTCGAAGCCGTTGACGCTGGCCGCGCCGGCGTCCGAGCGGAGCAGCGTGGACAGGATCTTGACCATGGTGGTCTTGCCGGCTCCGTTCGAGCCGAGCAGGGCGAAGATGCTGCCGGGTGCCACCTCGAAGTCGACGCCTCGCAGCACCTGCAGGTCGCCGTAGGACTTCTCGATGCTGGTCACCTGGATGGCAGGTGCGGTGGTGGTCATGGTGTGTGTCGTCCCTTCTGGTGGTCGCCCGGTGTCACAGGGCGCGCTGGATGTTGATGCCGCCGGCCTGGGTGCGGGCGCGGACGGCGACGGACTGCTCGTTGTGCTCGGGGGCGCGGTTGTCGTCCAGGTGGTTGCGGACGTGGCCGCTCTTGGACGAGAGGTCGAGCCAGGCGGGCACGCCGGCCCGCACGCCGATGTCGACCTGGCCGAAGCCGCTCTCGACCGCGATGGAGCCGCTGGACACCTCGTGCAGCCGGATGCTGCCGTAGGAGGTCTTCGTGGTCACGGAGCCGAGGGCTCTGGTGATCTCGAGGTCGCCGTACGCGAGCTTCGCGTCGACGTCGCCGCCCGACTCACCGACCTGGATGCTGCCGTGCGAGGCCTTGAGGATCGCGTCGCCGGCGATGGTTCCGACGCGGATCTGACCGTGGTCGGCCGTGATCTCGACGCCGCCTCCGGCTGATCCGACGGTGACGTTGCCGTGCCCGGCGCGCAGCCACAGGTCGCCGGAGGTCTCGACGTCGACGGATCCCATCGAGGCCTTGATCCGGGTGGCACCCAGGGAACCGGTCGTGCGGACGGCACCCAGCGACACCTCAGCGGTGAACCGGGACCCCGTCGGCAGCTCGATCCGCAGGTCGACCGACTCGGTCGGGCCGATCCAGCTGACGCGCGGTCGCGGTCCCTTGACGGTGACACGCTGGCCGTCGAAGTCGACCTTGGTCTCCTCGGCGCCGCGGCGGTCGACGGCCTTGGCCGGGTTGGTGGGCGAGACCGTCACGACGGTGTCGGTGCGGTCGCTCGCGACGACCACGACCTCACCGACCTGCAGGTTGATCGCGAGGTCGATCGGGCTGGGGGTGGTGTAGGTGGGCATGCTCGCGCCTCCTGGTTTCGGGTGTGTTCGGCCGGCCCCGCGGGTGCGCGGGGCTTCTGCAAGCGGTACGGGGCCGGGCTCTAGCGCGCCCAGCCGGCGAAGTTGTCGCCGGTGCGCAGCGTGCGCTGCGCGGATCGTCGTTGCCTGGGCTGGAGCGCGGCGGCGACCGCGCGGACCAGCCAGGTGTTGACGGACAGGCCGTCCGCCGATGCCGCCTCGTCGACCTTCGCCTTGAGGGCGTCGGGCAGGCGGAGCGTGGTGCGCGACGTGCTCACGTCATCGAGGTCGACGTGCGCGGCCGGCTCCTCGTCGGTGTCGCTGTCGCCGCCTGGCTGGGCGACGACGAACTCGACCTCCCTGCCACGCAGCCGAAGCTCGACGGAGCCAGGCGCGAGGTCGCGGGTGATCTCCCCCGCGGCGGCCGACAGGACGTCGAGCAGCACGAGCCGCGCCGCGGCGTCCAGCCCGGCGACGAGCCGCTCGGCGACGACGCGGGTCTCCTCCGTGCCGTTCTCGGCGGACTCGACGAGCTGCCGCTGCAGGTCGTTGACGTGCTGTCCCAGGTCCATGTGCACCATCGTGACACCACTGTGGTGTCACGTCAAGCCATTGTGGTGTCAGTTCGCCGAAGAGTGGTGTCAGCCCTGGCGCCAGGGGCCCTCGGGCAGGTGGTCGGTGCCCGGCCGGACCGCGTCCATGACGCGGCGACCGATCTCCGTCAGCTGTCGGACCTGAGCGTCGGTGAGGTTGTCGAACACGAGGCGCTGCACCTCCTCGGCATGCCCGGGCGCCGCAGCGACGACCTTGTCCCAGCCGGCGGGCGTCAGGATCGCCAGCGTGCTCCGGCCGTCGTTCGGGTCGGGCTCGCGCCGCACCCAGCCACTCTTCTCCAGGCGCGCGACGATGCGCGACAGGTGGGAGAGGTTCACGTTGGCGAAGGCGGCGACATTGCTCATCCGCGCCTGTCGCCCGGACGCCATCGACAGTGCCGCCAGGACGCCGTACTCGACATGCGTGAGGCCCGCGTCGCGTCGCAGCTGACTGTCGAGCGCCGCCGGCAGGAAGACCGTGACGCTGGCGAGAGCGAGCCACGCGGCGGACTGCTCGTCGGAGAGCCAGCGCGGTTCCGTGTGATCCACCATGCCCCGCACATTACTTGACATGGAAAGTGACGGTGGCGGATCATCACGTGCCGCGGAAAGTAACGCGGCACCGCTACCAAGGAGTTGCACGTGACCGTCGCGTACTGGATCCTCGCTGGGCTGCTCGCCCTCCTCTACCTCTTCTCGGGCGGGAGCAAGGTCCTGCGCAGCCGCGAGCAGCTGCAGCCGATGATGAACTGGGTCGACGACATGCCGATGCCGGCGGTCCGCGCGATCGGGGTCGCCGAGCTCCTCGGCGCCGTCGGCCTGATCCTCCCGCCGCTGCTCGGCATCGCCCCGGCGCTCGCGTTCGCCGCCGCGATCGGGCTCCTCGTCCTGCAGGTCGTCGCGACCCTGTTCCACCTCTCGCGCGGCGAGAAGGACAACATCGGCCTGAACATCGGGCTCGTCGTCGTGACGGCCGCGCTCGTGTGGCTGGCGACGATCTGGCTCTGACGCCCTACTTCGACGGGCGGATGTGCCCCTCGGACGCTTGCACGACGACGACACCCTCGCCCGACAGCCCGAGCTGGTAGGCCTCTCCCGAGCCGCGACCGATCATGGCCGACGCCTTGGCGGTCTTGCGGATCGACGACGTCAGCGTGCTCGACCACAGCACCGCGGCCTGCATGTCGACGAACGTCGGCTGGTCGACCTGCAGCACGACGGGCGTGCCGTACGTGGTGACCGCGAGCGCGCCCGTGCCCGTGAATGTCGTGTTGAACAGGCCGCCGGAGAGCGCAGACGCACCCTCGACCCGGTTGATGTCCCAGGTCAGCGAGGCCTCGAACGCGAGGACGTTCTCGCCGTTGACGGTGACCGACTCGCCCTCGAGGTGCACGAGGAAGATCTCGTCGGCCTCCTGCGCCAGGAACACGTCTCCGCTGCCCGAGACCTTCATGAGCGACATGCCCTCGCCCGTGAACGTCTTCTTGAGCATGCGGCCCATGCCGCCGCTGCCCTGGTGCGCGAAGTCGACTTCGCCCTGGTAGGCGACCATCGAGCCCTGCTTGGCCAGGAAGTGCCCCTCCGTGCCGGAGAGCTGGACCTTGAGCATCCGCTCGTTCTGCAGGGCGAACGCCCCGGGCTCGGTGCTGCGCTCGGCGTAGGTGCTCAGGGTTGTCCGCATCCGTCGATCATGGCCGCTCGACGGCTCTACGACGAGTTCGCCAGCCCGATCCCCGCGACGGCGAGCTCGGTGAGGGCCGCGACCGCGGTGGGTGCGGCGACGGCCGCCGTGAGGTCCGTGAGCACGGTGACCTCGAAGCCCGCGGCCGACGCGTCCAGGGCGGTGGCACGGATGCAGTGGTCGGTCGCGAGGCCGACGACGTCGACGTGCCCGACACCTCGGGCCGACAGCGCCGTCGCCAGGTCCACGCCGTCCTCGTCGACGATCCGTCCCGTGAAGCCGGAGTAGTCCTGCCGGGACTCCCCCTTGACCACATGGACCGTGCGCGCGGGCAGGCGGAGCCGCGGGTGGTAGTCGGCGCCCGGCGTGCCGGCGACGCAGTGCACCGGCCACGTCGTGACGTAGTCGGGTCCGAGGTCGACGGCGAAGTGGCCGTCGTTGGTGTCGGGCAGCGGGGCGTGCCAGTCGCGCGTCGCGACGACCACGTCGTACTCGTGGTCCTCGAGGAACTCGGTGATCCGCGCGGCGACGGCGGCGCCACCCGCGACGGCGAGCGACCCGCCCTCGCAGAAGTCGTTCTGGACGTCGACGACGATCAGTGCCGTACCCATGTGGTCTCCCTGCCCTTCCCTCTCCCCGAGCGTAGGACGACCGAGCGCTTGTAGGGTCGCCAGTGACCCGTCGGGAGGAGTCCGGGGTGGAGCACGTCCAGGTGTTTGCGCTGGTCATCGTGGCCGTCGCCGTGACGGCCCTGTGCCGCCGGCGCGGGTGGCCCGCTCCCCTGGTGCTCGTCGGCACGGCGATCGTCGTCTCCCTGATCCCCGGTGTGCCGCGGTACGAGATCCGGCCCGAGCTGCTCCTCGAGTTCGTCCTGCCGCCGCTGCTCTACTCGGCGGCCCTGTCGAGCTCGTACCGGGACTTCCGGACGTCGCGGAACTCGATCATCCGCCTCGGCGTCGGCCTCGTTCTGGTCACGGCGCTCGTCGCCGCCCTCGCCTACTGGGCGCTCGACGAGTCGGCGATCCCCTTCCTCGCGGCCCTCGCGCTCGGAGCCGTCGTCGCGCCACCGGACGCTGTCGCCGCGGCCGCCGTCGGCCGGAAGCTCGGCCTGCCCCGCAGGGTGATGACCCTGCTGTCGGGCGAGAGCCTGATCAACGACGCCACGTCGCTGACCCTCTACAAGGTCGCTCTGCTCGGCGTGGCGACCGGCACCTGGGCGATCGGCGAGGGGCTCGCGATCTTCGGGTTGGCGGTCGTCGTCGGCGTGGCCGTGGGGCTGGTGCTGGGCCTCGTCGTCCACTTCGTCCGGATGCGTCTCGACGACCCTGTGGTCGCCTCGGTGATCGGGCTGCTCACGCCGTTCGCCGCCTACTGGGGCGCCGAGCAGCTGGAGGGGTCCGGCGTGCTCGCCGTCGTGACGGCCGGGCTCTACCTCGGGCACACCTCGCCGCAGGCCGGCTACGCCACGCGACTGTTCGAGGAGCCGATCTGGTCGACCGCCGACCTGCTGCTCGAGTCGTTCACGTTCGCGCTCATCGGCCTCCAGCTGCCGTGGGTGATCCGCGACGTGATCGCGTCCGACCAGGGCCTGCGGCACGCGCTCGTCCTGTCGGTCGGCGTGCTGGTGACCGTCATCCTCGTGCGCCCGGTCTACATCTTCGCGACCTCCCGGTTCGACCATCTGCGCCTGCGCGGGTCCCATCGGCCCGCGTTCGACTCGCTGTCCGCGCGCGAGTCGGCGGTGGTGTCGTGGGCCGGGATGCGCGGCGTCGTGACGCTCGCGGCCGCCGCGGCGATCCCGCTGACCTCGAACGGCGCGCCCTTCCCCGAGCGCGCGACCCTGCAGCTCGTCGCCTACTCGGTGGCCATCGGGACGCTGCTCGTCCAGGGGCTGACCCTGCCGTGGGTCATCCGCCGGCTCAAGGTCGGGTCTGCCGACGAGACCGCCAGCGACGCCGCGCAGGAGGCCTCGCTGCGCCTGGCGACCGCCGACGCCGTGCAGGGCGTGCTCGAGAAGCAACGCACCGACTGGACCAAGGCGCTCGGGCCCGAGCGTGCCGACGAGCTCATCGAGAAGCTGTCCTCAGCCTGGCGCGCCCGCGCGACGGCGGCCGCCGTCATGCTCGACCCCGCGTCGGCGGACGACATCGTGCCCGACGAGGGCCTGCGGCCCGACGAGGTCTCCGGGGTCACGAGCGCCATCCGCACCGTCAGCCCGTCCGACGTGCCGACGCCGTCCGAGGGGAAGCGGACCCAGAAGCTGCAGCGGGAGATCGTGTCCGCGCAGCGCGAGGTGCTCATGGAATGGCGCGACTCCGGGCAGCTCGACGAGGTCGTGATGCGGCGCGTGATGCGGGAGCTGGACCTCGAGGACGAGAGCCTGTCGTCGTCGTGGCTCTCGCGGGTGCGGACGTGAGGTTGTCCACAGGCTGGTTGGGTCGGCGGGGCTGTGGACGGCTCGGCGTTGGTGTTTGTGCAGGTCAGGTGCGGTTTTGGTCTTGACGGGTGCCTGTTGCTGACGTAGCATCGAACACATGTTCGAGCCGTCGGTGGGTGTGGTCGAGGTGGCGTCGCAGGTCCGCGACGCTGCCACCACCTCGCGTCCGACACCCGAACCTGCGCGACCTGGACCGCCGCAGACCGTGCGTCGGCGTTGGCCTGCGTGCGGGCCGCCGAAGCCGCCCTGGCCCAGGCACGAGCGCACCTGCTGGTCGCGGCCCGCTCCACCGGGGAGCTGGAACGCCCCGGGGACCGGTCCTTCGAGAACGCCCTGGCCCGCACCACCCGCGCCGGCTCCCTCGAGGCCACCCGGCAGGTCCGACAAGCCGACGCCCTGGTGTCCATGCCCTCGGTCGCCGCGGGCGTGCGCGACGGGCTCGTGCCCCTCGGGCACCTGGACACCCGGCCCGGGTCGCCGCCACCGCCGCACCCGAGGTCGCCGCCCAGCTGCGCACCCCCGCGACACAGGACCGGGTCGTGCAGATGGCCCGCTCGTTGTCCGCACCCGACTTCGCGAAATCCCTGGCCCAGCGGTCGCGTCCCAGGACCCCGCCGCCCTGCAGGACGCGTTCGAGGCGCAACGACGCGAACGCTTCCTGACCCTCTCCGTCCAACCCCACGGCGCATTCCTCAAAGGCCGCCTCGACGTCCTGACCGCCCAGACCCTGCGCACCGCCCTGGACCTGATGGGACAACACCCCGACCAGCACCGCACCCCCGGCCAAGCCTCCGCCGACGCCCTGGCCCTGCTCGCCGAACACGCCTGCGCCGGTTCGGGTCCGACACCGACACCCAGCCGCGCGGCCCTCGGCGACGGCGACGCCGGGAGCGCCCTGAGCGGCGACGAACCCGCCACCCGCGGGTCCGGAACCGTGTCCCGTCCGCACCTGTCCCTGCTCGTGCCCGCCGAGACCTTCGTCGAACTCATCCACCACCAACGGGCACTCGACACAGCCACCGTGCGCGACGAACCTCTCGCCCCGCTCGCACGCGGCTCCGACCTGCCGACAAACCGCCACGACTCCACGTCCCGGGTCGCGCCGGTGATCACGCCACCCTGGTCCACCGTCGCCCCCTGGAAGCCGGTGCCACCCGCGACGTTGGAGGACGGCACCCCGGTGCCCATGTCCGAGCTCGCCCGAGCCCTGTGCGACGCCGACATCACCCGCATCGTCATGTCCGCCGAAGGCCTACCCCGGGACGTCGGCCGAGCCAAACGCCTGTTCACCACCGCCATGCGCCGCGCAGCCATCGCCCGCGACCAGCACTGCATCTGGAACGGCTGCACCACACCAGCCTCACGCTGCGAGATGCACCACCTGCGCTGGTGGGACAAGCACCACGGAGCCACCTCCCTGACCAACGCCGGGCTCCTCTGCGGACACCACCACCGACTCATCCACCAGCTCGACCTCACAGTCCAACGCCTCGCCAAACCACCCGGCTGGACAGCCCGACAACACACCACCAGCCGCGACGCCGCCCACGACGACCACGACGACCACGACGACCACTGCACAGCGATCGACCCGACCACACCCGGCATCGGCCGCCAACCCATGCGCTACACCTTCCGCGACCCCACCGGCCATGTCGTCAGCGCACCCGATGGGTGGCCAGGCGGGGTGTGAGGGTGCGTCCACGCTGGCCTGCCTGCGGCGGCACGGGGATCGAAGGCAGGCACCCCCATGCCGCTCGGCACCAACTCGTCCCACGACTAGGGACCTTTGCCTTTATCGCGGGCACGGCCCCGCTCCGTAGCGTCGAAGTCATCAGCCACCCCGGCATCGACAAGGAGCTTCACCGTGACCGTCACGGACCGCGCCACCCGCAAGAGCACCACGACGCAAGCGCCCCCCGCGGCGCCTGCACCCGACGCGCCCGGACCTGACGCCACGCCCGCTGACGCACCCGCGCCGGCAACCGATGCCAGGACGCTCGAGTCGGCGGTCGCCGACGAGATCGACGAGCTGGTGACGCGGGCGACCGTGGCGCTCGCCGAGTACGCGCACTTCACGCAGGAGGACGTGGACCGGCTGGTGAAGAAGGGCTCCGTCGCGGCGCTCGACCAGCACGGCGCCCTCGCGCGGAAGGCGGTCACCGAGACCGGCCGCGGCGTGTTCGAGGACAAGGCCGTCAAGAACATCTTCGCCTGCGAGCACGTGACCAACTCGATCGCCGGCCTGAAGTCGGTGGGCGTCATCTCGCACGACGAGCTGACCGGCATCACGGAGATCGCCGAGCCCGTCGGCGTGGTCTGCGGCGTCACCCCGGTGACCAACCCGACATCGACCACGATCTTCAAGGCGCTGATCGCGCTGAAGACTCGCAACCCGATCATCTTCGCGTTCCACCCGAGCGCGCAGAGCTCGTCGGTGGCGGCCGCCCGCGTCGTGCGGGACGCAGCGGTCGCCGCCGGCGCCCCCGAGGACTGCATCCAGTGGGTCGAGAACCCGTCGATCGCGGCGACCACCGCGCTGATGCAGCACCCCGGCGTCGCGCTCATCCTGGCCACCGGCGGCAACGCGATGGTCCGGGCCGCCTACTCGTGCGGCAAGCCCGCGCTCGGCGTCGGAGCGGGCAACGTCCCGGCATACGTCGAGAAGTCCGCCAAGCTGAAGCGGGCGATGAACGACATCGTCCTGTCCAAGGCGTTCGACAACGGCATGGTCTGCGCGTCCGAGCAGGCAGTGATCCTGGACGACGAGATCTACGACGCCGCGATGAGCGAGCTCCAGATCCTGCACGCCTACCTGGCGACGCCCGCCGAGAAGACGATGCTCGAGCAGCTGATCTTCGGAGTCACCGCCGAGGGCGTCAACTGCGCCGGAGCCAAGCTCAACGCCGCGGTGGTGGGCCAGTCCCCGCGGTGGATCGCCGAGCAGGCCGGCTTCACGGTGCCCGACGACACGTCGATCATCCTGGCCGAGGTCGCCTCGGTCGGACCGCAGGAGCCGCTGACCCGCGAGAAGCTCGCGCCGGTCCTGGCGGTGCTGCGCGCGACGAGCACCGAGCACGGCATCACGCTCGCCGAGCAGATGGTCGAGTTCGACGGTCTGGGCCACTCGGCTGCGATCCACACCCGCGACGACGCCCTCGCCGAGGAGTTCGGCAAGCGGGTCGAGGCGGTCCGGATCATCGTCAACGCCCCGAGCTCGCTGGGCGGCATCGGCGACATCTACAACGCGTTCATCCCGTCGCTCACGCTCGGCTGCGGCTCGTACGGGCACAACTCGGTGTCCAACAACGTCTCGGCGGTGAACCTCTTGAACATCAAGCGCGTGGGTCGTCGCAACAACAACCTGCAGTGGTTCAAGGTGCCGGCCAAGACGTACTTCGAGCCGAACTCGATCCGGTACCTCGCGGACATGCCCGACGTCGAGCGCGTCACCATCGTCACCGACGCGACCATGACGACCCTGGGCTTCGTCGACAAGATCATCGACGTCCTGAACCGGCGCCCTCGCAAGGTCGCGCTGCAGATCATCGACCAGGTCGAGCCGGAGCCGTCGGTCAAGACGGTCCAGGCCGGCGCGGCGCAGATGCGTCACTTCCGTCCCGACACGATCATCGCGCTGGGCGGCGGCTCGCCCATGGACGCCGCGAAGGTGATGTGGCTGCTGTACGAGCACCCGGAGATCGAGTTCTCCGACCTGAAGCAGAAGTTCTTCGACGTCCGCAAGCGCGCGTTCAAGTTCCCGACGCTCGGTGCGCTCGCCCAGCTCGTCTGCATCCCGACGACGTCGGGCACCGGTGCCGAGGTGACGCCGTTCGCGGTGATCTCGGACCCGGACGCGGGCAAGAAGTACCCGCTGGCCGACTACGCGCTGACCCCGTCGGTCGCGATCATCGACCCGGTGCTGACCTCGCGGATGCCGAAGTCGCTGGCGGCGGACTCCGGCTTCGACGCCCTGACGCACGCGACCGAGGCCTATGTGAGCGTCTACGCCAACGACTTCACGGACGGCTTGGCCCTGCACGCGATCCGCCTGATCTTCGAGAACCTCGCGGTCTCGGTGAACGGCGACCCGCTCGCACCGGCCACGCAGGACGCCCGGGAGAAGATGCACAACGCCGGGACGATCGCGGGCATGAGCTTCGGCAACGCGTTCCTGGGGATCGTGCACGCGATGGCCCACGTGGTCGGCTCCACGCACCACCTGGTGCACGGCCGGACCAACGCCACGCTGCTGCCGCACGTCATCCGCTACAACGGCACCGTCCCGACCAAGCTGACCAGCTGGCCGAAGTACGAGCACTACGTGGCTCCCGAGCGGTTCCAGCAGATCGCCGCGATGCTCGGGCTGCCCGCAGCCACGCCGGCGCAGGGCGTCGAGTCGTACGCGCAGGCCGTGGAGCTGCTCCGCACGGCGGTCGGGATCCCGGGCTCGTTCCAGAGCCAGGGTGTCGACGAGACGTCGTTCCTCGACCAGCTCGACGACGTCGCCATGGGTGCCTACGAGGACCAGTGCGCACCGGCCAACCCGCGCATGCCGATGATCGAGGACATGAAGGACCTCATGGTCGCGGCCTACTACGGAACCTCGGTCCAGGACGCGCGTGAACGTCGTTCGCAGGACGCGGCCCGGGTCTGAGGTACCACAGGACGACCTGGACCTCGCGAGATCGCGCCCACGGGGTCCAGGTCAGCAAGCAGCCGTGGCGGGCGGGTTTCCGGGG